>SVFL01000066.1 GCA_015056885.1 Lachnospiraceae bacterium | reverse complement strand
GTTTTTATAGAGATGTATTGGGGTTTGAAATCAAAGAAGGCGAAGATACTTCAAATGTGTATTTGATTAAGGATGATACGCTATTTCTTTTGTACGGAAGAAAAGATTTTGAGAAAATGACAAGTCGCAAATATGAATATATAAAAGGACTTAATGGTCATACAGAGATTGCATTATATGTTGACACCTTTGAAGAAGTGGATGCTGAATATGAAAAGGCTATCAGTAAAGGAGCTGCTTCTGTATTGGCACCTGAAACGGAACCGTGGGGACAAAGAACTTGTTATATTGCAGACCCTGAGGGAAATTTGATAGAAATAGGTTCTTTTAATAAGCCATTTAGAAGCTAAAGCGAAATAATAGCAACATAGAATTTGAATTTTCTGTTGTGAATCAGAAGAAAAAGTATTATAATAACAACATTGGGAATGAGGCACTCCCTTGGGTAATAATCCCTAAACCGCAATTATGCTGATGGCTTCTGCGAAAACTGCGCAGAAACTGTCGGCTTTTTTAGTTCCTGCGTTAAAGGAGGATTATATGTTAACAAGTATTGCTATTATTTTACTGTTCGGGTTACTGGAGGGATGGATATTTTCAAAAATGAAATTACCAAGCCTGTTAGGAATGATTATTGTGGGAATTGTATTAAGTCCACATTGTCTGAATTTGGTAGATGACTCGATACTTACAATATCAGGAGATTTGAGACAGATTGCATTAGTTATTATTCTGACAAGAGCGGGTTTGTCTTTGAATTTTACTGATTTGAAAAAGGTAGGTCGTCCTGCAATTCTGATGTGTTTTGTACCAGCATGCATTGAAATGGTGGGAACCATAGTTTTCGCGCCGTTATTACTAGGTGTATCTATTCTTGATGCGGCAATCATAGGAAGTGTCATGGCTGCGGTATCTCCGGCGGTGGTTGTTCCTAGAATGATAAAACTGATAGAGGATGGATATGGTACGGACAAGAGTATTCCACAGTTAATTTTAGCGGGAGCATCCGTGGATGATGTGTTTGTGATTGTTGTGTTTACCGCTCTTACTACTTTAGCTTCAACAGGGGAGGTATCTGCAATAAGCTTCATACAGATACCGACATCTATTTTGCTTGGCGTTCTTTTAGGTGGAGTTGTAGGAACTATTCTTGTATGGTTTTTTAAAAGATTTCACATTCGTGATTCCATCAAGGTGCTCATCATTCTAAGTGTTTCATTTCTGCTACTTGAATTGCAAAATAGGCTGGAAGGTATAGTGCCAGTTTCAGGACTATTAGCAATAATGAGCGTGGGTATCATCATCAATCAAAAATATGATGTGTTGGCAAAGCGTCTATCTGTCAAATATAATAAACTTTGGCTTGGTGCAGAAATATTCCTATTTGTCCTGGTTGGTATTGCAGTTGATTTGAAGTATGCATTAGCGGCAGGTATCGTAGTGATTTTGTTAGTAATTTGGGCGTTGGTATTTAGGATGATGGGAGTAGCAATATCGCTTGTCAAAACAAAGCTAAATGAAAAAGAGCGTTTATTCTGTGCAGTTGCCTATACACCAAAGGCAACCGTACAGGCAGCGCTTGGAACAGTACCCCTTGTGATGGGGCTGTCTTGTGGAGAGATTGTTCTTACGGTTGCGGTAATATCTATTTTAATAACAGCACCTTTTGGAGCGATATGTATTGATAATTTGTATAAAAAGCTATTATCAAAATAAGCGTGAAGTTTCAATAACATGGCTTAGAAATCAGAAAAGCCAATTTATGGGACTTACGGCAGCGCAGAGTGAAGCAATAAAATATATTTTGAGGAATTATGAAGAAAATGAATTAACTGCGATGGATGTGATGGATAGTTTGCAGTTATCCCAGTCTACGGTAGCGGGTATTATCAAGCGATTAGAAAGCAAAGGTCTAATTGAACGAAGGACAACGGAAAAAGACAGCAGAAAAAGTATTATTTCTCCAACAGAAAAAGGATTAAAACCGGAAACTATACTTAAGAAAAAGCGGTAGAAACAGAGACAATTCTGTTACAGGGAATGACAGAAGAACAAGCAGAGTTTAATCGTTTATTGCAGAAGGCATTGGATAATGCCAATACTGCCAGAGAGAATTGGGAGGAAGCATATATGTTTAAAAGTCCAAGAGAATGGAAAGAAATTATCGGAGACCACAGCAGGATTGAAAAAGTTGAAACATGGGAAATGGAGTGTTTTGAAAATGTATGGAGCGAGTGGTTTTGAAGTTAAGTTAGGTAGAAAAGGTCTTACTGAACTATGTTTCAGTAGGACCTTTTTTGTGCCATGATATCATGGAATTGATAAAGGGAGTGTGGTAAAATGGAAACGGTGAATAGTTGAGGTGAGGCGGATAGATTTCGACCTCACCATTTTTTATTGGACGAAATCATATTTTTGCATCACAGTGCTCATAATTTGTATCTTGGGTGTATGGTAATTGTAATCGCAAACAGCATGTGTTACTGTGCAGATAGGAATTATGTTACAGAAAAAGTGAGGACAAAAATTATGGAAAAAATGAACAAGATGCAAAAAGAAAAGAAAGTGTTTGTAACCGTATTTGCGATTTATTTGTTGTGTTATGGATTTCGACTTTTGGAGTATTTTATTTTGCGCACAGACCAGACTTGGGTTGGAGAAGCGATTGTACATAAACTGATTGGTATTGCTATTTTATTTATTGCAGCGAAACAATTACGATTTACCACCCGGGAAATTGGATTTTCCAAGGAAAACAGTCTGCGAAATGTGATGATGGGTCTGGCATTTGGAATCGGAGTATTTATTGTTGCTTATGCTGTGGAGGTATTAATTGCGGTTTCCCAAGGAAGCTTTGATTCTTTGCAGATATATGTAAGTGCATATGCCATTGACCAAAATGTAGGATGTCAAACAGATGCATTGTTTTTTGTGATTTGTATCGTAGGAAATATAGTGAATGTTTTCATGGAAGAGGGAATCTTTAGAGGTCTTTTTGCGAAAATACTTGAGCAAAAATACAGGGTTATTTCAGGAGCTATTATTGCATCGATTTTATTTGGTTTTTGGCATGTGATAGGACCGATTCGTAATTACTGTGATGGAACCACCAGTATGGGCGGTATGATTGCGAATGTAATTATGTTGCTGGTAACCTCTACTCTGGTTGGTTTTAAGTTTGCGATGTTAACCGAAATGACAGGGAATCATTATATGGCTATGGGTGACCATTTTGTCAACAATACAATCGTTAATCTGTTGCATGTGGTGTCTGAGTCCGGAGCGGACGAGCTGATGGTGGTCAGAGTGTCGATTGCACAGTCTGTGTCATTTATAGTGGTGTTGGCGCGCTATATACAGCTTCGTTACAAAAAAGGATAAGAGGTTAGCAAATGCTCCGTTTTGTGTTATAATACTTTGTATAAACAATACAAGGTAGGAATCCCAAATGCGTTTAATAATGAGCGAACGGCAAGATTTAGAGCATCCGGAGGTTACGATTGCGTACCGTGAGTTGACAGCAAGTGTAAAAAGGGTATCGGATTTTGTGCGTTCGGTGGACCAGACAATTTTATGCAGGAAAGATAATGAAGAGTATACCATTCCTGTGAGCGATATCTATTATGTGGAAAGTGTAGACAAGAAAACCTTTGTCTATTGCGAGAAGGATGTTTTTCAAAGCAACCTCAGGCTATATGAAATGGAAAACATGCTGACGCATGCCTGCTTTGTCAGAGTCAGCAAATCCACCATTCTCAATATCGAAACACTCAAAGGTGTAAAAACCTTGGTAAACAGCAGACTGGAGGCAATGCTATCCAATGGCGAGAGCGTATGCGTCACCAGAAAATACTTAAAAGATATCAGAGAAGCATTGCTGAGGAGAAATGGAAGATGAAGAAGATGATTTTGAACATTATGGCCACCACCGGAATTACTTTGGTGGTACTGGCGCTGGTAGCCACCTGCTATGGCGGAACCGTAATCTTTATCAGTGCAATATTCCAGGCACTGGTGCTTAATATAATAATCTATGCAGGGATTTTCCTGTTGAATCATTTCGAATACCGGTATCCTGTGGTCGAAACAGGTTTGAAGCTGGTGTATGTTCTTGCGGTGGTTTTGGCTTGTGGATGGCTTTGTGGATGGTATGGAAATATGTCCGTTGTGGTGCTGGGAGGCATGACAATAGTGATTTTCGGAGTGTGCGTATGTTTGGATACGTTGAGTTTGATTGATGAAGTGAAGATGATTAACGGATTAATTGAGAACAAACGCTAGAAGAAGCGCAGAGAAAAGTAGGGCATGGAGATTACAAAATGAAAATCGGAATTATAGTTGCAATGGAAAAGGAATTATCCCCTTTGCTTGCTTTATGTGGCAATTACGAAATTACCTCTGTGATTGGGAATAATATATACACTTTTGAAAAATACCCGGATGTTGTTGTGGCGCTGTCCGGAGTGGGTGAAATCAAAGCTGCCATGGCCACCACACTACTTTTGTCTATGTACCACGTAGATCATATTGTCAATTACGGCTATGTTGGTGCATACTGTGAGACCTTGCGCTTGGGGCAGATTGTAAACATAACATCTGTTGTTCATTGCGATTTCAGTCTCGCTGTATTCGGCAATCAGCCGGGGCAGTATGAAGGTATGGATACAGTTGAATTTGTGGCTGATTCGCATTACTTTAATGCACTGGGTTATGAGCAGAAAAAACTTTCCTCCAGCGATAACTTTCTGGATCCGGGGCCGGAACGTGATGTGGTAATTCAAACCTTTGGTCCGAATGTTTCGGATATGGAAGGGGCAGGAATTGCGGTTACATGCCACAAGGCCGGAAAACCTTTTTCGATGCTCAAGTGTGTTTCTAATGAGTTACGACAGACCAGCGATGATTATATGAAATTTTCTTTTGGTGGCATCTCAGAATGTACCAAAGTTATTTTTGAAACTGTTTTTGCATCAAACGACTAAACCGCTTATGAGGGATTTATTATGGAAAAAGCAATGGTATTCATCTCTTACAAAAACTCTGACGGAGATAAAATTACACAAGATGCATATATTGCGGAAGAACTGTATGAAAAGTTGGAGCAAAATCATATTCCTACTTTTTACAGCAACGTGACTCTTCATGAATTGGGAGAATCTCATTACAAGGAAGCTATCGAGGATGCGCTGGATTCATCGGTTATTTTGTTGTTAATCGGTACAAAAGTGGACTATATTCAGTCTAAGTGGGTGAAGTACGAATGGGATAGCTTTCATGAAGAAATTTTGGCTGATGCCAAGGAAAATGCCATCATTATTCCCTATCTTTCAGAGACCATAGCCAGAGCGGATAAGCCCCGTGCTTTGCGCAATCTGGAAACCTTTTCGATAGAAAGTGATTCTACGGATCGAGTAGTATCTTTTATTATCAATTATCTAACTAGCCATGGGCTTTTTTTTGAAGATTATTCTACCAATAAATTTAACGCCGGAATAGATATGCATTCCCGCTATAGCGCCTTGGTGGCCGATGAGAAGCATCGCTTGGAGATACAATGTAATTTGACCAGAGATTCGGACTTGCCGGCAATTCAATATGCCATAGAGCAATTTAAGGATGAAGAAACCATTTATATTATGGATATTGGATGTGCAGGAGGGAAGGTGATGAAGGACCGTCTTCGGAAGCTACCTTACAAAAACCTGCATGTTGTGGGTATTGATCGATGTCCGCAGATTCTGGAAGTGGCCAAACAGGAATGTGCCGGATTGGGATTTCATTTTGCCAATATTGAAGTGGAATCGGATGGTTTCGAAGAAGCTATGGAAGCCTACATGAAACAGGAGAACATACCGGGCTTTCATTTAGTAACATCAACTGTATTTTTAAGACATTTAAAAGACCCTCGGCTTGCTATGTCCCGTATACATAAATTTCTTCAAAAAGGCGGATATTTTCTTGTTCGAGAGCAGGATGACAGCAGCATTGTATCGTATGGAGACAATGGGTTGATTCCCAAAATCATCGAACGCCACCTTTCTATTGTCGGTGTCTCGGATCACTACTATGGACGTAAGGTATACGGACATCTTATGCAGAGTGGTTTTGAAAGCGTAAAAGATTTTCACAAAATTAGAGACCTTTCCGGAAAAAGCGTTGATGAGAGAATTGATATTTTTCATATGACCTTTATTCAACGGATTAATTTTGCCAGACAAATGTTGGAAGAGAATCCGGAAGATATTGAATTGAAAAATACGGTAGACTGGTTGGGAATTGCCCTTGAAAAGTTGTATCAATATTTTTTGAAAGAAGACTTTTGGTACAGTGAAACAGATTGGGTATTTCTGGCGAAAAAATCGCTGTAATGCATTGGCACTACAGCGATTTTTTGTCGACTTAAATCTGGTTAATGACCTCCACAAACACCCGATTCAGCGTATCCCATTCCTTCCTATGGTCATCCGCCATCTCATCCCCCTTCTTTTTCCAGTTCTCCAGCTCCCCCTTAATAAACTCATAAATCACCGGCATCTGCGGGTTCAGTTCCCCTTCCACGGTAACCTTCTTGACCTCCAACAACTCCTCAATCCCTGCTCTAAAATCCCCTGGCAGTTCCATCTTCATAAGCTCCTCAAACAGCACCGGAGGCGGACAATTATATTCTTCAATATAACGGCAGGCCAGCAGTGGTCTGAGCGCATAGAAATATTTTTTATACTTCACCATATCTCCCTGTAAATACCCTTCAAAGGTGTTCCGGGCTGTGCAGTAATAATGATTAATTCCGGCTTTTGCAGAGAAATACTCCTTCGCCACCTCATAAATCTTATCCCATTCAGCAGCCTTCCAATACACCACAGGTGAATTGCTCCATTCAAAAAGGGTAGCGTTGCCCCTGCGGAATTGCACCAAAGCCTTCTTCAAATCCCAGCCGTTGATATCAAGCACTTCATCCAGCTGCCACTCAATCACATCCTTTGGCTCGTCCAGACGCAGATAATCCGCCATAGCACGCACGTAAATAAACCGCACATCATAATCGCTGTCCGGTGAGGCAAAGCCCCATGCACGGCTGCCGGATTCTACAGCCAGCAAAACCTTTACATTCTCTTGTGCTTCAATTTCTGATAACTTTTCACAAATTTTAATTGTCATATCATCCATATTAGTATCCCCCCTCAATCGCCTTGCGATTCACATACTCCACAAACTCAGCCACCTTCTCCATATCCGGGTTATCCGGCAGCTTCGATTCCTTCGTGGCACGCTCCAATTCTCTCTCATAATGTCCCAGAATTTCATAGAACTCATCCTTGAAGCTATGGTCCTCCTTCTGGAATTCTCCCCGGCGAATCTGCAAAAGCAGCTCCAAATCGTCAGTTCTGTGAGTCCTGATTTCCCCTTTGTCCAGAATATCAATTGCCATCATAAACAAACGAATCAGATGCATGGCATGCTTGTTCAGATGATTGTCATCTTTTTTCTTGTTGCGCTTGCCAATCTTGTCATAATCCCGCACCACCATATTCATGGTGGCAAACATTTTTTCATATTCTCTAAGGGGCATATGTTGGTAATTGGCATCCACAAAAATTTCCGACTCCAGTCCCTCTGTAACCGCCTTGTCAATATAAAGGCGCAGACTTCCGCAGTCTGTCTCCTCATATCGCCTGTTAAAATCCTCTAAGGCATTCCGTACGGAATTTAAAATATGTTGTTCCCGCTCAGCCTGAGGCATGGAGTCACGAGCAATAGCGTTTTGCAATCTCCTAAGCTGTGCGCTTGCATAGCCCCCAAAGGACTTGGCAGCTCTCTTGGACAGGAACAAATCTTTGTGGTCTATCAACTCCTGGCCCAAAGCGGTCTTAATCAGATACTGGTCCTCGTCCAGTCCCAGAATTTCACAGGTGTTGGGATTGCACTCAAGCAGAAGCTTGATAATTTTATTAAAAGAATAAATTACCGTGTCCGTGTGTTCATCTTCATATTGCTCAAATTCTGTAAGTCCCAAAAGGTCCGAAGGCAGGTTCAGAGTCACCCCACGAAAATCGATATCACCGCCTCCAATACTGGTGCCGTAGGCATGACTTCCGCCCAGACCAAGCAGGATAATACGGTTGCCCAGACGCTCATGGGTCCGCAGAAAATCATATTCGGAACTATTCATTATTTTTTTGAAATCCATAGTTTTCCCCTCAAATAAATAGAAATTATATTGAGAACATTATACTCTGATTGTGTGCAAAAGAAAAGCGCAAGCTGATATACCCAATTGGTAAACATTTCGTATTTTCTTTTCTTCACTTTCGGTATACTATATTCTTGTGTAAATTTCCCGTGCCCTGTGTTATAATCTTATTAATATCGTTATCCACAGGAGGACTCCCATGAACGTAAATATTGAATTTTTTGTGCTGGACCCTATTGAGAATTTGATTACCTGTTTGAATTTTAAAATGGACAAGGTGATTTATTTTGGGCATAGTGATGTGATGACTTCCTATAGGCAGAAGCATACAGCGCGTATTTTGCGTGAGGTATGTGGCGTGAAAGCGGTGGAGTTTCATGTGGTGAGCCAGCGTAATTTGCAAAGTGTTGTGGAGCATATGGAGGAGATTTTAAAGAGAGAAGAGGCACACGATTGCTATTTTGACTTGACCGGCGGTGAGGAACTGATTGCGGTGGCAATGGGGATTCTGTCCAGAGATTATAAGACACCTATGCATCTGTTTGATGTAGAGTCGGGCAAGCTTCATATGTTGAACAAATGGGAACTTCCCGGCATTGAGGAATCTGTGGAGAGTCGAAAAATCGAGTTGACATTGGATGATATTGTAGGTTTTCGTGGTGGCAAAATCAGTTATCGCCATCAGAAGATGTCCAAGAGTAATCTGGATACGGAAGGTTTTGAAACCATTGTGAATGAGATGTGGGAGATATTAAAGCCGGCGCCTGATAAATGGAATGGTTTGGCTAAGGTGTTTCAGGATTGTATAAGTTTTGAAAGCGACTTGGTAAATGTTTCAATACCGCAGAAGAAATTGAAATCTATTCTGGCCAGACATTCGCAGATGGGAGATGTGACAGAGTTTATCACTTATTTGCAACGGTTGGAGATGGTGGGTGCCATTAAACGTCTGCATGTGACACCGGAGACGATTCGTTATAGTTATATCAGTGAACCTATGCGGGAATGTTTGCTGGACGCAGGCTGTCTTTTAGAGCTTCGAACCTATTACAACCGCAAGAACACGGGAAGATACTCTGATTGTCGAGTGGGTGTTCATATTGATTGGGACGGAGTGTTTGACGGACACAATTTGGATGTGGAAAATGAAATAGACGTTATGCTCCTTCGAGGGAATGTGGCAACCTTTATTTCCTGTAAAAATGGCAGAGTGGATCAGATGGCACTGTATGAGTTAAACACAGTGGCTGACCGATTCGGTGGTGATTATGTACAGAAAGAGTTGTCAGTTAGTCAGCCTCTTATGGGTGCGTATCTCCGCAGAGCAGAGGAAATGAATATCACTGTTACGAAAGAGGAGTGATTGCGTAAAAAATAGAGATAGATGAATTGTAATAAGAAAGAGGTTTGTATGAAATATAAAAAATGGTTGTTAATGTTGGTAGCATGTGCACTGGTGGGATGTGGAAGGCCGGAGGCAGAGAATGCAACCCCCGGAGTATTGCAGTCGGCAGAAGCAGAGAATACGCTAAAGGATGGGGAGAGTACCGAAACAGAAAATCCTGCCGGTTCAGAAAATGGTGTGGCTGAATCAGAGGAAGATTCATATGTACTGACTTTTGAGGCACAGACTATTGATGGCGAGACGGTAACCGATGCCTGCTTTGCGGATTCTAAGCTCACTATGTTGAATATCTGGGGAACTTATTGCAATCCTTGCCTGAAAGAGATGCCTGATTTAGGAGAGATAGCTGCATCCTATGACAAAGCAGATTTTCAGCTTATGGGTATTATCTGTGATGTGCAGGAGGGAGCAGACGAGGATACCATTAATAATGCGAAGGCATTGATTGAGGAGACTGGTGCAGACTATCCTCATCTTATATTGAATGAGTCTTTGTATACCAATTTGGTGGGCGGAACGGATGCAGTTCCCACAACTTTTTTTGTGAACCAAAAGGGAGAGGTTCTGGGCTACATTGTCGGCGCTAATTCCAAGGAAGGCTGGGTGGATTTGATTGAGCAACTTTTGGCAGAAGAGCAGTAAGTATATGTGGCTTGCAGGAGTGACCATTGGAGTGGCATTTTTAATGGTCGGCCTGTGGCAGGACCAGTTTGCAGACATTTATCGCAAGGCTGCAATGATTTGCCTGGAATGTATTGGTATTGGATAAAGAAAGAGGAATGTACTATGAGAAAATTCAGTCCGGCGCGTATCCGGCTGTTTGTTCAAATTATATATACTATTATTACGAATGGTTATGTCTATGGTTATTTAAATGGAAGGATTTACAAGGGACCGCTTAAGTATGCCTGTGTGCCGGGGCTCAACTGTTATTCCTGTCCGGGAGCTGTGGGTTCCTGTCCCATGGGAGCTTTGCAGGCCGCTCTTAATGCCCGGAACCTGAAGGTTCCATTTGCGGTATTAGGATTCTTTTTTGTATTCGGCAGTCTCTTGGGTAGATTTGTATGTGGCTGGTTGTGTCCCTTTGGCCTGGTGCAGGATTTGTTGTACAAGATACCATTGTTCAAAAAGGGAAAGAGAAAGCAGTTGCCCGGTCATAATGTGCTGAAATATGGTAAATATCTGGTGCTGTTTGGGCTGGTGGTAGTGGGCTCGGCCGTTCTGTTCACCGGTTTTGCCAAGATTCCGGCTTTTTGTAAGTTCCTGTGTCCTTCCGGCACGCTTTTTGGAGCAATTCCTTTGGTTAGTACCAATGAACAGTTGCAGGCACAAACAGGCGGATTATTTTACTGGAAGATGGGTGTTTTATTTGTTATAATCATTCTGTCCGTGATGGTATATCGACCTTTTTGCCAATATTTGTGTCCTTTGGGGGCGGTGTACGGATGGTTCAACCGCTTTAGTCTGGTGCAGGTGCGGTGGCAGCAGGAGGAGTGTGCCTCTTGTATGGCATGTCAGAGAGCCTGTCCGGTGAATTTGAAACCGGAGCAGATTTCCGTCTCAGCGGAATGTATCCGTTGTGGAAAATGTGTGGATGCCTGCAAATTTGGTTGTTTAAGTTGGAAGAAGAGCGAGAAATAGGATTTAAGAAGAGATGCTATGTGTCTGAATCCGTAAAATATAGGAGAGAAAAATTGAGCAATTGTAATGAGACTATTGCAGCAGTTTTGCAGAAGAAAAAACTGTTGTTTGACGGTGCGTTTGGTACCTATTATGCATATTTATATGACACGAAGGAGTTGCCGGAACTGGCGAATATTCAGCATCCGGAGCGTGTCAAAAGGATTCATGAGGAGTATATTGAGGCAGGAGCGCAGATTATCCGTACCAATACCTTTGCCAGCAATACCTTTACCCTGAATACGGGGCTAGAAGAGGTGTTGGAGAATATTCGCCGGGGATATGAACTGGCAAAGGAGGCTACACAGGCTAAGTCTGTTCATATTGCGGCGGATATCGGGCAGATTCCTTGTGAGAGTCAGGCGGATAAGGAGCGTGTAGCCCAAGAGTATGTGGCAATCTGTCAAACTTTTTTGGAGGAAGGCGCAGAGATTCTTGTTTTTGAGACCATGTCTGATTTGGAGGATCTTAAAGATGCGCTTGCGTTTGTTGGAGACAAGGCTTTTGTTATCGTGCAGTTTTCCGTGAATCAGTTTGGTTACAGTCATTCGGGGCTGAGTGCCCGCAAGTTGATAATGCAGGCGGAGAAGATAGCTGCAATCAATGCAGTGGGCTTTAACTGTGGCGTGGGCCCCGGTCATATGCAGCAGATTATCAGGAGTGTGCAGTTTAGTGGCGATAAGTTTTTGACAGCATTGCCCAATGCCGGATATCCCCAGATTGTGCAGAACCGCATGATTTTTGATAACAAAAATATGGATTATTTTGCCGAGAAGGTCTGTGATATTGCAGCGGACGGTGCAGATATTATGGGTGGCTGTTGCGGTACCACCCCTGAATACATAAAGAAAATCAGTGAGAAGTTGGTGGCAGAGCAATCGTCAAAGAAACTAAAAATTCAGGCGAAATCTGATACACCCAAGCAAAAGGAAAATCATGCCTTTTGGGCAGGTAAAGAAGATAAAAAACTTATTGCAGTGGAGCTGGCACCGCCTCTTGGCAGTGATGACGAGAAACTGATGGATGCAGCCCACTTGCTCTTAAAGAGTGGAGTGGATGTTTTGACTTTCCCGGATTCTCCTTCGGGCAGAACTCGTGCGGATTCCATTCTTATGGCGGAGAAGGTGGCAAGGGAGACCGGTATGTGTGTTATGCCTCATATCTGTTGCCGCGACAAGAATGCCATTGCCATGCGTTCCCAGCTGTTGGGTGCACATATCAATCATATTCACAATTTTCTGGTGATTACGGGAGACCCGATTCCTTCGGTTGTGCGAAACAGTATAAAGAGTGTGTTTAACTTTGATTCTGTGGGACTTATGCGTATCATGAATGACATGAATGAGGACCAGTTTACAGAGACGCCTGTTTGCTATGGAGGAGCCATTAATCAGGGACGTAGAAATCTGGACGTGGAAATCGGCCGCGTGAAAAAGAAAATGGAGGCAGGAGCTACATTCTTCCTGACCCAGCCGGTGTCCACC
>SVFL01000006.1 GCA_015056885.1 Lachnospiraceae bacterium | reverse complement strand
GGTCTGATCTTTTGGTTGATCGGTTTCCTTGCAGGCGACAAAGAGGGTGCTAAGTTCCATTTGAATCAGGGACTGGTATTGTTCATCGGAAGTGTCATCATTGGTGCTGTAGGTATTATTCCTGTAGTTGGTACCGTCGTTTCATGTATTGGTTCTCTTGCAATTTTAGTATTCTGCATCATGGGTATTGTTTCTGCATGTAAGGATGAGGAGAAGCCTCTGCCTTTGATTGGTAAGATTCAGATTTTGAAGTAATTTTAATCGAATAAATTAAGATTTACATAAAGGACTACGTACTGTAAAGTATGTAGTCTTTTTTGCTTTTTGATTGACTTAAAAATAGGGCAGTATCCTTGTGGACACCGCCCTATTGCTGTATTTACCTTTATTTTATCTTTATTAACCCTGACTGACATCACTGTCATCGGCATTTCCGCTACTTGTATCTTCTCCGGTGTATTCGCCCTGCAATACATCAAGTATTACTTGAACGCGTTTGAATGCACGGGCAGAAGTTTCCCTGGCATAAGTAGCTGTATCTTCATCGTATTCATCTGACTCATAAAGAGAGTGATAACTTGTTACGGATTCGGTCATATAAGCACCGGCCTCATCTGCTAAAGATTCCAGATAATCATATTCCTCCGGAAAATCCATTTCTGCAAAGTTTTGAAATTCAACATCCAATTTATCTAAATAACCAAGTGCAAGAGAAGTGGCATTCTCATCTTCTGCATCAATTGCATTAATTGCCTCATCTAATTCTGCAACCTTCTCACAAAAGGAATCTAAATCATTCTTAAATTGAGTAATCTCAGGGTCGGCGCCGCAACCTGTCAGTAATGCAGAAACAATTAAAATTCCTGCCATCAAAGAAGCCTTCTTGTTTTTCACAATGGTATCCTCCAAGTTTTTCTATATTAACAATCTTTATCAAGATAACATATTTCACAAATGCATGCAATATTGATTCAAAAATCTTAAGAAGTGAATTGCATGGACGGTGGTTGTGTGGTATATTTATTCTGATTTGTTTTACAAAATGACAGGTTTTTGTTTGAGGTGAATTAGAATGACTAAGGCAGATTTTCGTGAATTAACTACGCAGAATATTATATATCTGGATGGAGCGACAGGTTCTAATCTTGTAAAGGCGGGGATGCCTTCCGGTGTTTGCCCGGAACAATGGATATTAGAACATAAAGATGTAATGTTGGAACTTCAAAAGCAGTATGTGGAAGCCGGTACAGATATTTTATATGCACCTACCTTTACTGCCAATCGGATTAAACTTGCAGAATATGGTTTGGAATCCAATATGGAATCCATGATTCGGGAATTGGTAGCAATCTCAAAAGAGGCTGCCGGTCATAGTGTTGACAAAAAAGTGTATGTAGCCGGTGACATTACCATGACCGGTGAGCAGTTGCGTCCTTTGGGTAAGATGGAATTGGAAACATTGATTGATGTCTATAAGGAACAGATTCGCATTCTTGCAGATGCCGGTGTAGATTTGCTGGTGGTGGAGACTATGATGAGTCTGGGTGAAACCAGAGCCGCGTTGATAGCAGCCAAAGAAATCTGTGATTTACCCGTGATGGTTACCTTCACATTTGAAGCAAGCGGAAGAATGCTTTACGGAACTGATGCCCGGACTGCAGCCATCGTTGCGGAAAGTCTTGGGGCGGATGCAGTGGGCATTAATTGTTCTATGGGCCCTGCCGGAATGAAAGATATTGTCAGCGAAATGGCTGCAGTAACTACGATACCCATTATTGCAAAGCCCAATGCAGGACTGCCTTCTCTTGACAGCGACGGCAAGACCTGTTACAGCATGGATGCAGAGGAGTTTGCAGAAGAAATGCAGGTGCTGGTTGACGCCGGCGCAACAGTTCTCGGCGGATGTTGCGGTACCACTCCTGAGCATATTAAAACAATTTCAGAGCGTTTTGGCAGAAAATCTTCCATTACCGTAAACCGCCGTCCAAATGGAATCCGTTATCTGGCAGGAGAGCGTATGACAGTTGAATTTGGTCTGGATGGTCAGTTTATTGTGGTGGGAGAACGGATTAATCCCACCGGCAAGAAGGCTTTGCAGGCTGAGCTTCGGGACGGCAATATGGACAGAGTATTGCAGTTTGCTCAGGAACAGGAAGCCTGTGGTGCGCAGATTCTGGATATCAATATGGGTATGAGCGGCATTGACGAGAAAGAAATGATGCTGCGTGCCATTGAAGAGGTGGCTGGGGTAACCAATCTGCCGTTATCTTTGGATTCCAGCCATATTGAAGTGCTGGAGGCTGCACTGCGTAATTATCCCGGCAGAGCCTTGATTAACTCTATTTCTTATGAGAAAGAAAAGTTTGAAAAACTTCTTCCGATAGCAGCTAAATATGGTGCAATGTTTATATTACTTCCTTTGTCTGATAAGGGACTTCCCGAGAATCTGGAGGAGAAAAAGCAGATTATAGAGACCATTACTGCACGTGCCTACGAGCTTGGCATGCGTCCGGAGGACATTGTGGTAGATGGTCTTGTTACAACGGTTGGTGCCAATAAAAAAGCAGCCCTGGAGACATTGGAGACCATTCGCTTTTGTAAGGAGCGAGGACTGGCTACCATCTGCGGTCTGTCTAATATTTCCTTTGGTATGCCGGAGAGAGGCTATGTAAATACAGCCTTTTTGACTCTGGCTATCAGAGAGGGACTGACCATGGCCATTGCCAACCCTTCTCAGGAACTTTTGATGTGCTGTGCTTTGGCTACGGACTTGCTGCTTGACAAGGAAGGCGCAGATTTGCGTTATATTGAATATGCAGGTGAAGTCAAAGAGCGACGTGAGGCCGAGAGTGTTGCCAAGGCAAAACAGGTACTTGCCCAGGCGAATACCGAAGAAAATAAAGTAGCAACATCCGGCAATGTATCTGTGGATTCTGTCAATACATCTGAATCAGAAAATAAAAATCCACACAGAGAAGCATTGTTAAACGCTGTGTTAAAAGGTAATCGTAACGGTATTACCAAGCTGACGCAGGCGGCCCTGGATGCAGGAGAAGCGCCGGATGCATTGTTAAACGAAGTGCTTTTGCCGGCCATTAATCAGGTTGGCGAGTATTTTGACAAAGGTAAATACTTCCTTCCCCAGCTGATTGCAGGCGCAGAGGCCATGAAAAATTCCATCGAAGTGTTGGAGCCTTTGCTTTTGAAGGAAGCTTCCGGTGATGATATGCCTGTGGTCATCATAGCCACTGTAGAGGGAGATATTCATGACATCGGTAAGAATCTTGTGGCATTGATGCTTAAAAATTATGGTTTTAAAGTAATCGACCTTGGCAAGGATGTTCCTGCGGAGCAGATTATTCAGGCTGCCAAGGAACATAATGCGCAGATTATTGCACTTTCTGCACTGATGACCACAACCATGCAGAGAATGCGTGAGGTAGTAGATGCAGCTAAACAGGAAAAGCTTGGAGCTAAGGTAATGATTGGTGGTGCGGTAATCACTCAGGATTACGCAGATGAAATTGGAGCAGATGGTTATTCCAAGGATGCAGCAGATGCCGTAAAATTGGCAAAACGCTTGAATGAATAGACCTACTTATGATACAATAAAATTTAATCGGCCTGTGTGGAATTGTGTAGAAAACAGGCTGTGAAGGAGGAAATAAGATGATCGGAGCAGATGCTATTGTTAAATGTCTGGAAGCGGAAGGAGTTTCTACAGTGTTCGGCTATCCCGGCGTTGCAATCTGTCCTTTTTATAACAGTATTTTAGAGTCTGATATTCGTACTATTTTAATTCGTACCGAGCAGAATGCTGCTCATGCAGCCAGTGGTGTAGCACGTCTTACCGGCAAGCCCGGCGTGTGTGCCGTTACCAGTGGTCCCGGTGCAACCAATGTTATTACCGGTATTGCCACTGCATTTGCAGACAGCATTCCTTTGATTTGTATCACCGGACAGGTAAACAGTGAACTCCTTGGAAGTGATGTGTTTCAGGAGGCTGATATTACCGGTGCGGTAGAATCCTTTGTAAAATATAGTTATCTGGTAAAGAATGTGAATGATATTCCTCATGTATTCAAGGAAGCTTTCCACATTGCAAATACCGGACGTAAAGGTCCTGTTTTAATTGATATTCCCATTGATATCCAGAATGCGACCATTAATAAATTTAAGTATCCGGAAGAGGTTTCTCTTCGTACTTATAAGCCAACTGTAAAGGGAAATGCGGTTCAGATAAAGAAGGTTGTCAAAGAGCTTGAAAAGGCGAAACGTCCCATTATCTGCGCCGGCGGCGGTGTGCTTTTGGCCGAAGCAGAGGAGCTGTTGCGTGAGTTTGCAGAGAAACATCAGATTCCTGTTGTTTCTACCATGATGGGTATTGGTATTATGCCTACCAGACATCCTCTTTACTACGGTATGGTGGGTAATAACGGTAAGGCTTATGCCAATCGTGCCATGAATGAATCGGATCTGCTGATTATGGTAGGTGCAAGAGTGGCAGACAGAGCAGTGAATCAGCCGGATTTGATTACCCGAAACAAGGTTTTGGTGCACATAGATGTGGATCCTGCTGAAATCGGCAAAAACGCAGGTCCTACCATTCCTTTGGTAGGAGATGCCAAGCATATTTTCGAAGATCTTTTAAATGAAGAGTTGAACTGTGACTGCAAGGAATGGCTTGATATGTTGGGAGAGTACCGTGTGGAAATGGAAAAGAAACGTACTCCTGACCCTGCCTATGTAGATCCTGCAGCATTTATCACCATGCTCTCCGAAGCTATGGATGAAAAGGCTGTTTATGTGGCAGATGTAGGTCAGAATCAGATTTGGTCCTGTGGCTATCATGTCGTGAAGAAGGGGAAGTTCCTCACATCCGGTGGTATGGGAACCATGGGTTATTCTATTCCTGCCGCGCTGGGCGCCAAGGTTGCTGCTCCCGAGAGACAGGTAATCGCAGTGTGCGGTGATGGTTCCTTCCAGATGTCCATGATGGAACTTGCCACTATGAAACAGCACAATGTACCTGTGAAAATTATTGTTCTGAAGAATAATTTCCTGGGTATGGTACGTCAGTACCAGCATTTTACCTACAAGGATAACTATTCTGTAGTTGATTTGAGCGGAAGCCCGGATTTAGAGAAACTGGCTGCTGCATATGATATGCCTTTCCTTCGCCTTGAAAATATGGACAAGGCCAAGGAGACCATTGATGCTTTCCTGAAAAATGATGAGTCTATGTTGCTTGAATGTCTCATCGATCCCATGGATTTAGTATAAAAATCAGAGAAAGGGCTAGGATTATGAAAAAACAGATTTATTCCGTTCTGGTAGAGAACCGTTCCGGTGTTTTGGGCAAGGTTGCCGGACTTTTCGCCAGAAGATGTTTTAATATTGATTCTCTTGCGGTAGGAGAGACTGATTCCCCGGATGTTTCCTGTATGACCATTGTGTCGGGCGGCGACGAGCGTACCATTGAACAGATTGAAAAACAGCTTAATAAAAAGCTGGATGTTATCAAGGTAAAGATGTTTAAAGAGGAGCAGTGTATCACACGTGAACTGATGCTCGTCAAAGTAAAGTATAATAAGAATAATCGTAAGGATATCATGGAAATCTGTGACATTATGAATGCAGAGATTGTAGACATGTCCAAGCATTTTATGATGATTCAGATTTGTGATGTGCCTGAGCGCATAAAGCTGATGTTACAGTTATTCCAGTCCATCAGCATTGTTGAGGTTGCCCGCACAGGTACTTTGGCATTATCCAAGTGTATGGAGAATGATTAACAGGCATAATTCAAATAAGGAGCAGAGATGACAACATACAGAAATGAATGGAAGTATTGTTGTACAGAAAAAGAGTTGTTGAACATAGAAGAGCGCACAAAAGGTGTCCTTGTACCGGATACACATGCTGCTGATGGTAAATATGCTGTTCACAGCCTATATTTCGACGATTTGTTTGATTCCTGTGCCAGAGATACGGAAATGGGTGTGGGGCTGCGTTACAAATATCGCATTCGCTATTACGGTGATACTCCGGATTTGATCCGGCTTGAACGTAAAGAAAAGAAGTGGGGCAGATGTCGTAAATTTTCCTGTGTGATAAGCGTGCAGCAGTTTGAACAGATTATGTCGGGGCAGATTGAAGAAGTGTTTTGGAATACAGATAATCAAGTGCTTCGACGTTTTTGTACAGATATTTGGAAACGTGGTTTTCGTCCCCGTGTTATAATTGATTATGAGCGAACTGCTTATGTAGAAGAGATAAGCAACGTGCGGGTTACATTGGACACGAATATAGAAGCCTCCGATGATGTGGCGCATTTTCTGGACGGCAATTATATTTCTACTCCGATACTGGAGACTGGGAAACATGTTCTTGAGGTGAAATTCGACTATATTTTACCGGCCTATGTTAAAAAGCTGGTTTATGTACAGACATTACAGCAGACATCCTTTTCTAAATATCACATTGGTCTTAGAAAAGTACAGGGATAATGTTTGAAAGAATATTGACGAGGAAAAACGATGAACTACATTAATAAAATTGCAGAAACAATATCTAATAATTATGAAAATGCAACAATTACAACAGCAACTCTGTTGTCTGTATTGACGGTAGTCCTTGCATTGGCCGTATATGAGTATATTATTTATAGGGTTGTTTCTCACAGAGCTTTTTATAACAAGTCTTTTAACATTACCATTGCAATTATACCTTTTTTTATCTCAACCATTATTTTGTGTTTGCAAGCGGATATTGTTATTACATTGGGTACAATCGGTGCTTTAGCAATTATTCGTTTCCGAACGGCAGTCAAAGATCCGGTAGACATGATTTATATTTTGTGGTCCATTCATACAGGAATTATATGCGGCTGTCAATTGTATGAAGTTGCTGTATTGACTTCTGTTATTGTTACGGTATTTTTGATTGTTTTCAGCTATGTTAAAGTTGGCGGTAAAAGCTACTGTCTGGTAGCTCATTTAAAAAAAGGTGCGGATACTGCAGAATTTACCGGTTGTATTCAGCAGTTTGTTAAAAACAGCCGTATAAAGAGCCGTAATTATACTGAAAAAGGTGCTCATTATGTAGTGGAATGTTCCCTAAAAAATCCTGAGGAACTGGAAAGTGCCTTACAGAAACTGGAGTCTATAGAGAGGTTTTCTCTAATTGAATATGACATGGAAGATATCGCATAGCAGGTCATATAAATAAATCAAATAATAGAAAGGCTTTTCTATGAAGAAAATACTGGCTTCGATAATGATTGCAGTTTCAATTGCATTCATTTTATGGAGTGTTTTGTCGGACAAAGGAAGCAATTATTCTGATTTATGTATTACACAGACGGAATATCAACAGTTGATGGATAGTCGAACGGAGTCGACAGAGCAGCTTTTTGAACGGATTTTATTTGATGAATATGCATTGTTTTGTGACTCTGTCGGGAACAGAATGTTCTATTCGTTGATAGAGAGCAGTGACAGTGCTTATAATCCTTATGTAGAATGTGTAAGTATATATGCGGATGCCAGGGTAGCCTTTGTCGGTTCTGAAATTTCAAACGAAATAATTGCTTCAGGTATAGAATATGATATGATTGTCTATACAGAAGATGCGTATCAATGTTTTAGACTTGCCTTTACTACATTGCCGTTATTGTCCATAAATTGTGGAACAGAGATGCCGGGAGATATTGCAATGCCAATGTCTATGAAACTGTTCGATAACCGGAAGACTTCTGTACAGAGAATGGTTGCATCGGATGGCGAAATCCATATTCGTGGCGGCTGGACCCGCAATTTTCCCAAACTGGGATATAAATTTACTCTTTACTCCGATTCGGTAGGTAATCACAGGAGAGAGTGGGATAACTCTCTTTTGGGGTTGCGACAGGATGGCGACTGGGTTTTGTATGCGGCTTATACGGACCAGGAGAAAATTCGTAATGTTTTTTGTTCCAAGCTTTGGAAAGATTCCTGTGCTGTCAATAATGCCAATCATATTGATAACGGAATGGAATACAGATATGTAGAACTGTTTTTGAACAATCAATACTGGGGATTATATGCCTTAGGTTATCCCATAGATGCGTTGCAGCTTCAGATGTCTGAAGGTGAATATATGTATGAGAAATCTTACCCGGTAATGGCAGAGACGGATATTGATTTTCTTGTAGAGGGAGCGCCACAGGGGTATGTAATCAAAGAGTTCGGTGTGAATTCCGGTGAGTCATGGAGTGCCCTTAAAGAATATTATCAGGCGATGTTCTATAGTGAGGACGAATATGCTTCTTTAAAAGAATTGGCCGACATTGAAAACAGTATTGATATTTTCTTGTTTTTAAACATGATTCAGGGGGTTGATCATGCCAGTGTGCGTGGATATAACACCATATATAATCTATACCTGACCAATAAGCATGGAGAAAACGGTATGGATACCATTTTGTATACTCCCTGGGACTTGGATCGCACATGGGGCAATGGCTTTGATAATGAACCTTATGATGTGGAGATTACCAAACATTGTGCAATGAAAAGCAATATTGCTTATATTCTCCTCAAAAGAGATGATGCTCAAATGAAACAACAAGTGGTAAAACGCTATAAAGAGTTGCGAAAAGGCCCCTGGTCTGATGAACAACTTTCACAGTTGATTCATGAATATGAGGTTCAAATTTATGATTCCGGTGCATTTTCGAGAGATAAAAGCAGATGGCCGGAGGGATGGTATTCGGATGAAGCTGACCGATTGGATGTTTTTGAGGAATATGTTTTAAAACGCGTAAAATATATGGATGAATATGTAGAACAGTACAATAACTAAACCATTGACATTAACACTTTAACGTGCTATAGTATGAAGAGTGGCACTGATGCAGAGCCATTTCTCAAGAAGCACTAGGAAGGAAACAGACTATGCAGAAGAAAGTTTTTCAGTTACTGGTAGATAATAACTCAGGAGTTCTCAGCCGTATTTCCGGTTTGTTCTCTCGCAGAGGTTATAACATTGACAGCATCACGGCTGGTGAAACTACAGAATATGGTCATACGCGTGTTACTATTGTAACCAGTGGTGATGATGAGATTCTGGAGCAGATTGAGAAACAGCTTGCAAAACTGGTTGATATTCGTAGTATTAAGGAATTGAAGCCGGACGAGAGTGTTTACAGAGAGCTTGTATTGATTAAGGTTAAGGCCGGTGCAGAGCAGCGTCAGGCAATTGTTGCAGTTACGGATATCTTCCGTGCCAAGATTGTAGATGTTTCTCATGAGTGTCTGATTATCGAACTCACCGGTAACCAGTCTAAGGTAGATGCTTTTATCGGACTGCTTGAAGGATATGAAATTCTTGAAATTGCACGTACCGGTATTGCCGGATTGTCAAGAGGTATTGACAATCTGGTATAAAAAGGGCTAGTATATTACATAGTTAGCTTTAGGGATATCCCTATCAGTTATATATTTAAACATTATGGAGGAAAAGAAAATGGCTAATAAGATCTATTATCAGGAAGATTGTAATCTTTCTCTGCTTGAGGGCAAGACTATTGCTGTTATCGGTTACGGTAGCCAGGGTCATGCACATGCTTTGAACGCAAAGGAGTCCGGTTGCAACGTTATTATCGGTCTGTATGAGGGTTCTAAGTCTTGGGCAAAGGCAGAGGCACAGGGATTTGAGGTATATACCGCAGCTGAGGCTGCAAAGAAGGCTGATGTTATCATGATTCTTATCAATGATGAGCTTCAGGCAGCAATGTACAAGAAAGATATCGAGCCCAACCTGGAAGAGGGCAATATGTTGATGTTCGCTCATGGTTTCAACGTACACTTTGGACAGATTGTTGCGCCCAAGAACGTTGATGTTACCATGGTAGCTCCTAAGGGCCCTGGTCACACTGTAAGAAGTGAGTATCAGGCTGGTAAGGGTGTTCCTTGTTTGGTAGCTGTACATCAGGATGCTTCCGGTAAGGCTCTTGAGAAGGCTTTGGCTTATGCACAGGCTATCGGTGGCGCAAGAGCAGGTGTTCTTGAGACCGATTTCCGTACTGAGACCGAGACTGACCTCTTCGGTGAGCAGGCAGTTCTTTGTGGTGGTGTATGTGCACTTATGCAGGCTGGTTTCGAGACTCTGGTTGAGGCTGGCTATGATCCCAGAAATGCATACTTTGAGTGTGTACATGAGATGAAGCTGATTGTAGATTTGATTTACCAGTCCGGTTTTGCCGGAATGAGATATTCCATCTCCAATACTGCTGAGTATGGTGATTATATTACCGGACCTAAGATTATTACCGAGGATACCAAGAAGGCAATGAAGAAGGTTCTGACCGATATTCAGGACGGTACTTTCGCAAAAGACTTCCTGCTTGATATGTCCGCTGCAGGTGGTCAGGCTCACTTCCGGGCAATGAAGAAGCTTGCTGCTGAGCATCCTGTTGAGGTAGTAGGTGAGGATATCCGTAAGCTTTACAGCTGGAACAACGAGAGCGATAAGCTCATCAACAACTAATCAGATTTATGAGGGATGCAGTTTTGCTGCATCCCTTTTTTAAAACAGAGGGCTAATATGAGTAAACGTACTTTTGAACAAAAGTTAAAGGCACCAAAAGGTATTGAGCCGGAAAATTGGTTTATAGAATGTTATCGGAGATATCAGGGAAAACCGCTTAGAATTTTGACGGCATTGTATAAGGGTAATTATCATAAGTTTTTTCTTGCGGTGTTATTTTTCTTTATAAAACATGCATGTGTATGGATTTTACCGATTGTAACAGCTAATATTATTAATGATATTACCACCGGTAATCCGGATGCATTGCGTAATACCGTTTTTTATTCGGGGCTTATGATTGTGCTGGTTGCAATCAATGTACCTATGAATTATCTGTATACGGATTATAAGAGTCAGGCTACAAGATATGCGGAAACCGGACTGCGAAAAGCATTGATTCGCAAATTGCAACAGCTTTCCATGTCCTATCATGTAGGTACATTATCCGGTAAAATTCAGTCAAAAATTATGCGAGATGTAGAGGCTGTAGAAGGACTGTCTACACAACTTTTTTTAAGTATCCTGAATATTGCACTCAACATAATTGTTGCACTTGTAGTAACCATTAATAAAAGTCCTGTGGTGTTTTGCTTTTTCCTTGTGACTACTCCCATTGCTGCCATAACAATGGTGTCTTTTCGAAATATTATGAAAAAACGTAATGCAGAATTCAGAAAAGAAATGGAGGAAACCTCCGGTCGTGTTATGGAAATGGTGGAACTGATTCCGGTTACCAGAGCTCATGCTTTGGAGGAGCGGGAAGTACAGAAGATGAGCAGCCAGCTTTTTGCTGTGGCAGAAAAGGGCTATCAGTTAGATCTGGTACAGGCGTTGTTTGGTTCTGTAGGTTGGGCAATTTTCCAGATTTTTCAGGTGATATGTCTTGGATTTACCGGTTATCTGGCTTTTAGCGGAACGATTCTGGTGGGTGATATTGCTCTTTATCAGAATTATTTTGCTACTATAGTTAATCAGGTGTCGGCAATTATCTCATTAGTGCCCGTGATTGCCAAGGGTATTGAATCTGTCAATTCCATTGGTGAGGTTTTATTATCTGAGGAGATTGAAAATAACGAAGGAAAGCCGGAAATTGATACGGTAAAAGGTGCATTTTCATTCCGGGACGTACATTTTGAGTATAAAGGAGGCGGTAAACGCACCCTGAATGGCTTAAATCTTGATGTGACACCCGGAGAAACAATTGCATTGGTTGGCGAATCGGGCGCAGGCAAAACGACTATCTTAAATTTGGTTATTGGATTTTATCTGACAGATCAGGGACAGGTTTTGTTGGATGGTAAAAATATTAATGAAATTGATTTGAGAAGCTATCGTAAACATCTTGCTGTAGTGCCCCAGACTTCTATTTTATTCTCAGGCACTATACGGGATAATATTATTTATGGTTGCGAAGATGTGACGCAGGAGAAGTTGGACGAGGTTATTCGTGCGGCAAACTTAAAAGAATTGATTGATTCCTTGCCGGATGGTCTTGATACAATGGTGGGAGAGCACGGAGGGCGCTTGTCCGGCGGTCAAAGACAGCGTGTCTCCATTGCAAGAGCATTGATTCGTAATCCCAAAGTGATTGTGTTAGATGAAGCTACTTCAGCTTTGGACAGTATTTCTGAAAAAATGATTCAGGAGGCTGTAAATAATCTGACCCGCAATCGTACCACATTTATTGTAGCACACAGACTTTCGACGATTCGTGATGCAGATAAGATTGCGGTAATTGATGCCGGAAGATGTATTGAGTATGGTACATATGAGGAACTTATGGCTATAAAGGGCCGTTTTTATCAGATGCAAAAGCTCCAAAGTTAACTTTGTTCAAAAAAATGCATTTAAAATGCTTCAACTACTTTTAAAATAAAAATATTTATGTTATGATTATTTGTAAGGCTTTTATACAGATTTTATGGAGGAACAGACAATGGGTATGACAATGACACAGAAGATTCTGGCAGCTGCTGCAGGACTTGATAAAGTTGAAGCCGGTCAGCTGATTGAAGCGAATCTGGATTTGGTACTGGGTAATGATATTACCAGCCCTGTAGCTATCAAGGAAATGGACAAGATGAAGGTAGACGGCGTATTTAACAAGGATAAAATTGCGCTTGTCCCCGATCATTTTGTACCCAATAAGGATATTAAATCTGCGGAGCATTGCAAATGTGTAAGAGAGTTTGCAAGACGCAATGAGATTACTAACTATTTTGAAGTGGGTGAGATGGGTATTGAGCATGCTTTGCTTCCCGAGAAAGGACTCACTGTAGCCGGTGATGTGATTATTGGAGCGGATTCCCACACCTGTACTTATGGTGCACTGGGTGCATTTTCTACCGGTGTAGGAAGTACGGATATGGCTGCAGGTATGGCAACCGGTAAAGCATGGTTTAAAGTGCCTTCTGCTATCAAATTTAATCTTATCGGCAAGCCTGCAAAATGGGTTAGTGGTAAGGATGTAATTTTACATATCATCGGTATGATTGGTGTTGACGGTGCGCTGTATAAGTCCATGGAATTTGTAGGCGATGGCATTGCTAATCTGACTATGGATGATCGTTTTACCATTGCGAATATGGCTATTGAGGCCGGTGGTAAAAATGGTATTTTCCCTGTTGATGAGCTTGCAATTGCTTATATGAAGGAGCATAGCAATAGAGAATTCAAGGTTTATGAAGCAGATGAGGATGCTGTATATGATGAGGAGTATACGATTGATTTGAGTACCCTTCGTCCTACTGTTTCCTTCCCTCATCTTCCGGAGAATACACATACTATTGATGAGATTCACGAGATGGATGATATCTGTATTGATCAGGTAGTAATTGGTTCCTGTACAAACGGACGTCTTGATGACCTTCGTGTTGCTGCTGAAGTGCTTAAGGGTCGTCATGTTGCAAAGGGTATGCGTTGTATTGTTATTCCTGCAACTCAAAAGATTTATATGCAGGCAATGGAAGAAGGTCTTCTTAAGATTTTCATTGAGGCAGGTGCTGTTGTGAGCACACCTACCTGTGGACCTTGTCTTGGCGGTTATATGGGTATTCTTGCACAGGGTGAGAGATGTGTATCCACTACCAATCGTAATTTTGTAGGCCGTATGGGACATGTGGAGTCTGAGATTTATCTGGCAAGCCCGGCAGTGGCTGCAGCCAGTGCAATTACAGGTAAGATTTCCTGCCCTTGCGAACTGTAAGAAGAATCAAATAAATTTAGAGAGGAATCAGACATGACAAACGCAAAAGGTATTGTATTTAAATATGGTGATAATGTAGATACTGACGTAATTATTCCTGCAAGATACTTGAATTCTTCCGATCCTGCGGAGCTTGCAACTCATTGTATGGAGGATATTGATAAGGATTTTGTGAAAAATGTTAAGAAGGGTGATATTATTGTTGCAGATAAGAACTTTGGCTGCGGCTCCTCCAGAGAGCATGCACCCATTGCAATTAAGGCTGCAGGTGTAAGTTGTGTAATTGCAGAGACTTTTGCAAGAATTTTTTATCGCAATGCTATTAATATCGGTCTTCCTATCATCGAGTGCCCTGAGGCTTCTAAGGGAATTGAGGCAGGAGATGAGGTTGAGGTTAACTTCGACACAGGTGTTATCACCAATGTAACCAAAGGTACCAGTTTCCAGGGTCAGGCATTCCCTGAGTTTATGCAGAAAATTATTGCTGCAGAAGGTTTGGTAAACTATATCAACAACGGTCAATAATTAAAAAACGCGCAAAACAGCACATGTAGGGCACTGTCTTTACGACAGTGCCTGTGTTTTTGATTCATGACAATAGAAAACTCGCGGAGTGTGTTTTCTATTGTTTGCAAGGAAAGAGGCGAAACAAATGGCGGAACAAGCAACAGTCCGTACAGAAAAAAATAGTAAAAAATATGAAATTGATATGTGTTCAGGACCTTTCTTGGGAAAGATTCTGATGTTTTATATACCACTAATGCTTTCGGGAGTGCTACAGCTTTTATTTAATGCAGCAGATATTGTTGTTGTGGGACGTTTTGCAGGTCATGATGCACTGGCGGCAGTGGGTTCTACCAGTTCTTTGATTAATTTATTAGTGAACTTTTTTATGGGTCTGTCCATAGGCGCCAATGTATTGGTAGCACGTTTTTATGGAGCAGGACAGAAAAAGGAACTCTCAGAGATGGTTCACACCGCAATCCTTACTTCTGTAATCAGTGGATTTATTCTGTTGATACTGGGTGTAATTATTTCGGAACCGGCACTCAGACTCATGGGGACTCCGGATGACGTTATTGGCCAGTCTACGCTTTATATGCGTATTTATTTTTGCGGTATGCCTTTTTTTATGGCATATAACTTTGGTGCGGCTGTTTTGCGAGCAGTGGGGGATACTAAGCGACCTTTGTATTATTTGTTAGCTGCGGGTGTAATCAATGTTGCGCTGAATCTGGTATTTGTAATTGCATTTTCGATGGGCGTGGCCGGTGTTGCTATTGCTACGGCGATTTCTCAGACTGTTTCGGCTATGTTGGTTATCCGGTGTCTTATTCAGTCGGATGCTGACTATAAATTGGAAGTATCCAAACTGCATATTGTCAAGGATAAAATGCTTAAGATGATGCAGATTGGTCTGCCTGCGGGATTGCAGAGTTCATTGTTCTCGATATCAAATGTACTGATTCAATCCTCTGTAAACTCTTTTGGTTCTATAGCCATGGCGGGCAATACAGCAGCTTCTAACATTGAAGGTTTTGTCTATACCTCCATGAATGCATTTTCCCAGACGGTAGTGAGCTTTACGGGACAAAATTACGGCGCACAAAAATACAAAAATATTGCGAAGGTGCTTTTGATTTGTCAGGGAATGGTAGCTGCAGTAGGTCTTGTGCTCGGCAATGCTGCCTATTTGGGGGGAGGTTTATTGTTGCAATTATACTCTACGGACGTTGAAGTTATTGAATTCGGTCTGCTTCGAATGAGTATAATTTGTACAACATATTGTCTCTGCGGTATGATGGATACTATGGTGGGTGCGCTCAGAGGTTTGGGCTGTTCTATAATGCCTACAATTGTTTCATTGACCGGCGCATGTTTGTTCCGTGTGGTCTGGATTTATACGGTTTTTGCTAAACACCAGACCTTAAGCAGTCTGTATATTTCGTATCCAATCAGCTGGACATTAACTATGTTGGCACATATTATATGTTTCCTGTTTGTATATAGAAAGCTGACAAAAAAGACTTGAAACATATGTTCGATTATGCTATAATGTCCGCATAGGAAATAATCCGACATTTGTGGGTGCCGGATATGTTAAAAGAGGAGTTCATAATCTTTATGATAGCTTATGTACAAGGAATAATCGAAGATATTTCAGAAGATAATGTGGTAGTTGATGTGAATGGTATCGGCTATAATGTCCGTATTTCTGCTGATACTGCTTCCAGACTTCCGGGTGAGGGCGAGTCTGTTCGTTTATATACATATACCTTAGTACGAGAGGATGCTTTTTTGCTCTATGGTTTCCTTGCGCGCAATGACTTGGATATATTTAAGAAATGTATTACAGTAAATGGAATTGGCCCTAAGGGAGCGCTTGCTATTTTGTCTGTTATGGATGCCGACTCTCTGCGTTATGCCATTATGGCAGGTGATACCAAGGCTATCAGCCGTGCTCCCGGAATCGGTGCCCGCACTGCAGAACGTTTGATTCTTGACCTGAAGGATAAGATTAAGATTGATGATGTGCTGATTGGTAAGGAAATTGCTGCGACTGCGACTGCTCATGTTGCTGATACCCCTCAGAAAAAGGAAGCTGTGGAAGCGTTGGTTTCTCTTGGTTACGGTCAGACAGAGAGTGTCAAAGCGGTAAATGCCATCGAAGGTATTGAAAACATGGATTCCGGAGCAGTGCTTAAAGCAGCGCTAAAAAAGATGTTCTAATTTGGAGATTATTATGCAGAGACGAATGATTGAAACGAATCTGACCGCAGAGGATGTGAAGATTGAAGGGTCATTGAGGCCTCAAACACTTGATAACTATATTGGTCAATCGAAAATAAAAGAGAATTTACGTATATACATTGAAGCTGCCAAACAGCGTGGTGATGCATTGGATCATGTGCTTTTTTATGGTCCGCCCGGACTGGGCAAGACGACTTTGGCAGGTATAATCGCCAATGAGATGGGAGTGCATCTTAAGG
Organism: Lachnospiraceae bacterium; assembly: GCA_015056885.1. GTDB lineage: Bacteria > Bacillota > Clostridia > Lachnospirales > Lachnospiraceae > Acetatifactor. The sequence continues at coordinate 59,706 of SVFL01000006.1, read as the reverse complement.
TAACCAGTGGGCCGGCCATTGAAAAACCGGGTGAGATGGCTGCTATATTAAATAATCTTGAAGAGGGGGATTTGCTTTTTGTAGATGAGATTCATCGCTTGAATCGTCAGGTGGAAGAAGTACTTTATCCTGCCATGGAGGATTATTGCATTGATATCATGATAGGTAAGGGTTCATCTGCAAGGTCGGTGAGATTGGATTTACCAAGGTTTACATTGGTTGGTGCAACTACTCGTGCCGGATTATTAACGGCACCTTTAAGAGACCGCTTTGGTATGATACATCATTTGGAATTTTATGAAATCGAAGAACTGCAGCAGATTATCATGCATTCCGCCGGAATACTTGATGTTGATATCGAACCGAAAGGAGCCTTGGAAATGGCTAAGAGGAGCAGGGGAACCCCCCGACTTGCCAATCGTATTTTGAAGCGTGTCCGTGATTTTGCGCAGGTAAAATATGACGGCATTATTACTGAGGATGTGGCACGCACAGCATTGGATTTGATGGATGTGGATCGTTTGGGTCTTGATGCAATTGACAGAAACATGCTTGTTACTATGATACAAAAGTTTCAGGGTGGTCCGGTAGGATTGGATACCTTGGCAGCTGCTATTGGCGAGGATTCAGGTACTATTGAAGATGTATATGAGCCCTATCTGATTAAAACGGGTTTGATTAATCGTACTCCGAGAGGACGAGTTGTGACGGATTTGGCATATTCACATTTGGGTTTTGAACGAGTAATTTCATAAAAACTATTGCCTGTATTTGTAATCTGATATATAATAAATGTTGTGCTACAATGTTGTTTTTGATATAGATATTGTAGACAACAAGGATAACAACTCAGAACAAAAGAGGTGTGTAATGTCAACCAAAACAGATGCAGAAGTAATTATCGGAGGCAAGGTTCTGACCTTGAGCGGCAATGAAAGTGAAGAATACCTGCAGAAGGTTGCCTCCTACATCAATAGTAAGATTAATGAATACAACAAGGTGGACAGTTTTAAGCGTCAATCTGTTGATACACAAAACGTATTATTGCAATTAAATATTGCAGATGACTTCTTTAAAGCTAAGAAACAGATTGCTGTTTTAGAAGAAGAACTTCAGAACAAGGAAAAGGAGCTTTACGGTTTAAAACATGAGTTGATTTCTGCTCAGATTAAGTTGGAAGCTTCCGAAGGAAAAGTAAAGGATCTTCAGAGCGAGGCTAATGAAAGTGCCAAGAAAATTGTGCGTCTTGAAACAGAGCTTAATGGCAGAAAATAGGATTGCGTGGCTGTCCGAAAGGGCAGCCTTATGTTGTTTATGAGGTAAATCAGATGAGCCGAAAAGTGGAACTACTGGCACCTGCCGGTAATCCGGAAGGGTTTTATGGGGCCATACATGCCGGTGCAGATGCCGTTTATCTTGCCGGTAATCGATTTGGTGCAAGAGCTTATGCAGACAATTTCACAACAGAAGAACTGGTTGCATGTATCCGATATGCGCATATCTGGGGACGAAGGGTTTATCTGACCGTTAATACTTTGGTTAAGGAATCCGAATTTGATGAACTCATGCCTTATTTGACGCCCTTTTATGAAGCCGGCCTGGATGGTGTAATCGTTCAGGATATTGGCGTTTTTTGTTTTATCAAAGAACATTTTCCCGGTATGGAACTTCATGTCAGCACACAGATGACTCTTACCGGACAATATGGAGCTGCCTTTTTAAAGAAGATGGGGGCGGTGCGAATTGTACCGGCACGAGAGCTGAGTTTAAATGAACTGGTAGAGATAAAGGAACAGACCGGACTTGAAATAGAAACATTTATTCATGGAGCAATGTGCTATTGTTACTCCGGACAATGTCTGTTCAGCAGTATTTTAGGTGGTCGAAGCGGTAATCGTGGGCGGTGCGCCCAGCCATGTCGTCTCCCTTATAAAGTAAATAATAACAATCATTCCGGCAAAGAGTGCTATCCTTTAAGTTTGAAAGATATGTGTACTATTGAGCATATTCCTGAATTAATAGCTGCCGGAATTGATTCCTTTAAAATAGAAGGTCGCATGAAAAAGCCGGAATATGCGGCAGGTGTTACAGCGATTTACCGTAAATATATTGACAAATATTATGCGGGGGAAGATTGCCATGTGAGTCGCAAGGACTTGGATGCGCTGGGTAAGCTTTATATTCGAAGCGAACGTCAGGATGGTTATTATTACCGCCACAACAGCAAGGATATGGTTACCATTGATAGTCCTTCTTATAGTGGAACGGATGAGACATTGCTTGCATCTGTGCGAGAACGTTACCTGAACACCAAACCTGTCATAAAATTAAACATACAGGCAAAGTTCTGTGTAGGTGAGCCTGCATCTGTTACTTTCAGCCTTTTTGACAATGCAAATCTTAAGGCGGAGGTATTAGGAGATGTAGTGTCATCTGCAATGAAACAACCTATTTCGCAAGAAAATATTCATAAACAGTTGTGTAAACTGGGCGAAACCGTTTTTGTAGCAGATTCTGTACAGATTGAAGCTGACAGTAATGCATTTTATCCATTAAAAGCTATAAATGAATTGCGTAGACAGGCTGTTTTGAATTTAGAAAATTGTATCATTGGCGAATATGGATTGTGTAGCGGTCGTCAAATGCCTACAATTCATGTATCAGCAAATCAGGATTTGTTTTTAAGACAATCTTTCGAGAGTAATCATACAGATTTGTCCTATAATTGTGGAAATATGCACATATCTGTTTCTACTCAGGAACAGTTGAATGCTCTTTGTAAAGTTATTGTATCTTCAAATACAGAAGATTTGTTGCCTACGAGGGTTTATATTGAAGCGGATTGTCTTTATAATGCAAAAAATACAATGAATTTGCATGTTTTTGAGCAGTGTAAAGAACTGCTTCTAAGAGGTTGTGAGCCGGTAATTGCGCTACCACCCATATTGCGAAAAAGAGATGACAGATATCTGAATACTGTCTGGGAAATATATAAAGAAAAAGCAGACCTTTTCAAAGGATTCTTAATTCGCTCCATGGAAGGATTAGGCTTTCTGGAGTATAAAGGTTATGGATTAGGAGACAATGAAGCGGTCTATACGGATGCGGGATTCTATATCTGGAACAGTCAAAGTCTGGAAAGTTTAATTGTCCAATCGGATGCTGATACAAAATTTTCTGCAAAAATATCCGGTTTTTGTCTTCCCTATGAGCTGAAGGCTTCAGAGCAGAGACAATTGCTTAAAAAAATCTCAGCAGCAAAGGGGATCACCATAGAGAAGGTTGTTTATGGCAGAATTCCTTTGATGATTACTGCTAACTGTGTTGTAAATACTACAAGCGGTTGTGACAGGAATTCAGCTAACAAGGTCTGCTATCTTACAGACCGATATAATAAACAATTTCCGGTGATGCGTAATTGCATACACTGCATGAATACGATATATAACAGTCTTCCTCTGTCCCTTCATCAGGAATATAGCAAATGGGCAGAGAGCGTTGATTTCCGAGTGGATTTTACGATTGAAAATGAACAGGAAACAGGTCGTATTCTTCAATATTTCCTCTCCGGGGCACGTGGGCAGACTCCTTATGCAGAGTATACAACCGGACATGAAAAAAGAGGAGCAGAATAGTATAAGAAGTACTTATGCTAAGTAACAGGAACGGAGATTATTATGAGTGAGTATATTATAGAATTGTCTAAATACTTCATATGTGGTCTTATGATTTGCTATACTCTTTGCAATTTTTATGCTTTTCGTTATCGGGGGGCGAGCGGCAAGAGACCTGTTTATACAATCCAAAATATTTTATTGTTTCTAATCCAGACTTTTTGTTTTGCAGATTTAATTTTACTGACAGAGGATATACAATATTTATTTTTGTTTGGATTTGTAGAAGTATTTTTGTTGATGGCATTGTTCTTAGTGCCGACGATTTATGAGAATTGTAATCGGCTTTTACTGAATAATACCTGTATGCTTCTGGGGACCGGATTGATGATGATATCCCGGCTTGCATATGATAAAGCCATAAAACAATATATAATTGTGTTGATTTCCTTGATTATATCGCTCTTAATACCGTTTATTTTCAGTAAAGTGCGTTTCCTCAAGAAAATTACATGGCTATATGCAGCGATTGGTATTGGATTGTTAAGTGCTGTATTGATTATGGGTGGCGTTACCCGTGGTTCCTATATCTCTGTTGAAATCGCAGGACTTACATTTCAACCCTCTGAATTCGTGAAAATATTATTTGTATTTTTCCTTGCGGGTGCTCTTTGGGAAAACACATCCTTCTTACGAGTTGCCATCACCGCGGTATTGGCCGGTATTCATGTAATTGTTCTGGTTCTTTCTACAGACTTGGGTGCAGCATTAATTTTCTTTGTTGCGTATGTGTTGATGGTCTTTGTTGCCACTCGTAATTACCTGTATCTTCTCGCCGGAGCAGTGGGTGGAAGTGCAGCGGCTGTCGCGGCATATCAGCTATTTAGACATGTACAGATTCGTGTGCTTGCATGGCAGGATCCCTGGAGTTATATAGATAATCAGGGATATCAGATTACGCAGTCGCTTTTTGCGGTAGGTAGCGGAAGCTGGTTTGGAATGGGGCTTATGAAAGGCGATCCTACAGCTATTCCTTTTGTATCAGTTGATTTTATTTTTTCATCCATTTGCGAAGAACTTGGAGTAATATTTGGAATATGTCTGATTCTGATTTGTGTCAGTTGTTTTATTGCCATTATGCAGATTGCGCTTCGAATTCATGACAGATTTTATCAGTTGATTGTTTATGGTATTGGAATTATGTATATTTTTCAGATTTTCCTGACAATCGGTGGTGGTATTAAATTTATTCCACTCACAGGAGTGACTCTGCCGTTTATTAGCTATGGCGGCAGCTCTGTAATGTCCACTATGATGATGTTTTTTGTCATTCAGGGAATCTATATTCGTTTGCAACAGGAAGGAGAGAGACGCGTTGAGCAAACAGAACGAAGAACAGAAGTCGAATAAAAGAAGACGTCCCAGACGTGTCAGCAATTTTTCAGAGATTATGGTTTCTGTCGTTTTTTTCTGTGCATTATTTTTGTGCATGTCTGTATATCTGGTAAAGTTTGTGGCTACCAGTGAACAGGATATGATTAACAACAGCTATAACCCGCGTCAGGAAATTTTGCTCTCCCGAAATTATAGAGGAACCATTTTCTCCAGAGATGGTGAAGTTCTTGCTGAGACGAAGTTGGACAATGATCAAAATGAAACCAGAGTATATCCTTTTAATAATCTGTTTTCTCATATTGTAGGTTATTCGACTCAGGGACGAATGGGTGTGGAAGCATTGGCGAATTATTATTTGATTAACACCAATACTTCCATTAATAACAAAGTTGCTAATGATATGGCCGGTGTAAAAAATCCCGGAGATAATGTATATACAACCTTGGATGTCCAGATTCAGGAAGTGGCTAATGAACAGTTGAGTATTTATAAAGGTGCCATTATTGTTACGGAGGTTTCTACCGGCAGAATTTTAGCACTTGTATCACATCCTGATTTTAATCCCAATGAAATAGACGAAATTTGGGATGATTTGATTCAGGATGACAGTAGTTCTGTTTTGTTGAATCGTGCTACTCAGGGGTTGTATCCTCCGGGATCTACTTTTAAAATTATTACAGCCCTTGAATATATCCGTCAGAATCCGGGTTCTTGGAAAAATTACAGTTACCAGTGTAATGGACGATATGTTAAGGGGGACAGCAGGATCAACTGTTATCATGGTGCTAACCATGGTTCTGTGGGATTTGAAACATCCTTTGCTAAATCCTGTAATTCATCCTTTGCCAATATAGGCATGTCCCTTGATAGAGAGGCGTTTGACAAAACATTGGAGGGGTTGCTTTTTGGAAAAGAATTACCTTTGACATTGACCTACGCAAAAGGTTCTGTACAGATTTCCGACGATATGACGGATGATGATATGATTCAGACGTCAATCGGCCAGGGTAAAACACAGATTACACCGATTCAATTGAATATGATTACCTGTGCAATTGCCAATAATGGTAAATTGATGAAACCCTATGTAATTGATAAGGTAGTTAATGACGAGGGCAATACCGTAAAAAATTTTAAGCCCTCTGCATATGGATATTTGATGACAGAAGATGAATCGGCTATGTTGACTGATCTGATGGTATCGGTAGTAGAAAAGGGTACAGCAACAAAGCTCAAAGGATTAAGCTATACAGCAGCGGGTAAAACCGGATCTGCTGAGTATAATAATATCAAAGGCGATAGTCATGCGTGGTTTACCGGCTTTGCACCGGCAGAGAATCCTGAAGTATGCGTAACCATAATTGTGGAAGGAGCAGGCTCTGGCGGAGATTACGCAGTTCCGATTGCAAGACGTTTATTTGATTCATACTTCAAAGAAAAACCTATGACAAACTAGGGGGAAATGCGATGATAGAAGCAGTAAGTTGTGGTGGAGTTGTCATCTTTCGAGGAAAGATTTTACTTCTATATAAGAACTACAAAAATAAATATGATGGATGGGTATTACCTAAGGGAACTGTTGAGCCGGGAGAGACACATGAAGAAACCGCATTGCGTGAGGTTTATGAAGAGACCGGTGTTAAGGCCTCCATCGTGAACTATGTAGGAAAAAGTAATTATTCCTTTGTAGCACCCGATGATACTGTTGAAAAGGAAGTGCATTGGTATCTTATGACTTCCGAGAACTATTACAGCCGACCTCAAAAAGAAGAATTTTTTGTAGATTCCGGATATTATAAATATCATGAAGCATGGCATTTGCTGAAATTTGCAAATGAGCGACAGATTTTAGAGCGTGCTTACAGCGAATATCAGGAAATAAGAAAAAACAATCGCAAGAATAATTTTAATGCAAATTAATTTTAATCAAAAAGGACAGTTTAAGCATTGCCCTCAATGGAGAGCGCTTAAATTGTCCTTTTGCTTACATAGTTTATGGTTTGAATATTACATCATTTTAACGATTTCCAATTCCGGATGTTGCATCATATCCATAATTTCATTGTTGTCATTCTTAAGGATGGGACGGGAGAGTTTGTTTGGATGAATAATTAATACCTCCCAAATCTTATCATCATTGGTCTGAACTCTTGTACCAATCTGGGCATCGGCAATTTTCTTCATTACAGGCATCAAGAGTTCTACATCAAATTTAGATAAATCCGTTTCGAAATTCCCTAAAATCTGTAGAGGAGTAAATGCATTACGATAGCTTCTGGGAGAAGCCATTGCAATATATGCATCTACAATAGCAATATATCTTGCAAAAACATCGATTTTTTCGCCCTGCATATGATAGGGATATCCACTGCCGTCTAAGCGCTCGTGGTGCATGATAACCGCATTTTTAATATGATTGTTTAAATTTAGATTTCGCACAAAAGCATAGCCCACAACGGGATGTGTCTGTACAATCCGAAATTCCTCAGCAGTGAGTTTTCCGGATTTCCACAATAAATCATATGGCAACTGAAGTTTGCCGATGTCATAGTAAAATCCGCAGAGAATAAAGATTTTCTTATCGTTCTCATTCATGGAAAGCCAATCGGCAATGGCTCCTGCAAGAAGAGCAGAGTTTAAACAATGACTGAAGGTCAATTCATCCTCGTTAGGCATCATGTTATAGAGAAAATCTAAAAGAATGGCCCCGGAAGGAATGTTCGCATAAATGTCTTCATAAATCTGTAAAAGTGCGTCGTCAGGAACCTGTATGCCCTGTTGAAGGAGGGAATACATCAGTGTTTTGTATTGATTAAGACCATTGTAATAATCCTTTTCAAACTGCTTGAACTTCTCGTCAAAACGAATTTTTTCATAGTGAGTAGATGCAAAATCCACATCTTCCATTACCGTTGCGCACATAATAGAATAGTGGCTTAATTTATCGATTTTGAGTTTATCAAGCTTTGTTCCGGCAGAAAATATAACCTTGTTTTGAAAAACTACATCTTCGCCAAGAATCATTCCGGGCGTTAACGCCATTACCGCAACAACCTTCACCCGTCATCCTCCTTTTGTAATCTTTTATAGTCTCTTGAAACGTATAATCTTATTTAATTATAAATTATCTGTCCAATATGTCAAATAAATTTTATTAAATTGTTTTTATGTAGAATGTGTGGTATACTGTTTATGATTTTATCTTTATGCATTTTACTTTATTCGGTTTGAGGACACGAAAATGACCAAGAAGGTGACTTTTTATTCCAAACTATATTTTGGCGAAGGCATGAAAGATCAAAAAAAGGGCAAAATAAAAAGGATGTTGGAAAAAAAGCCGCTGTTTGCAGGTGTTTATGTACTTACTTTTGCAACTAATGATTCTGATCAACTAGAGTTTTTTGATGCAAAACAGCTGGCTCAGCCTTATTATGCTAAACATCCGGTAGAAATCATTGGTATTGCCAAGGATTATAATGATGCCTTGAATCTTGTAACCAAAATAACACAGGAATGTATAAATACACGTGGTGACTGCAGGTTGAAGGAGTACCTGATATGCTAAGTATAATTCTAAAAATTCTCGGCATTCTGGGAATCATACTACTGGTGCTGTTGAGCATACTGCTGGTTATTTTGCTGTTGGTTTTATTTTTTCCGGTATGTTATCGCATCAAAGCAGAAAAAAAAGCTGCTTCAACAGATGAGGGTTCCGGACAGCCTGAAAATGCTACGCCCCAAAAGCTTGTTTTTGCAGATTTAAAAGTATGGTGGCTTTTTGGTTTGTTAAGAGCCGGGTACAAATATCCTGAGCCGGGAGTGCTCAAGGCAAAGTTTTTGTTTTTTACTTTATATGATTCCGGAGCCGACACGGAAATGTCTTCTGATGCGGACTTAAGAGATGAAGATTTTGAAACCGACAAGACAGATTCGCCTAAAAAGAATACTGTAAAATCCGAAATAAATCCCCCAAAAACAACACCTGCTCCTGACAATGGAAGAGATGTTTCGCGGCAAACGGTTACAAAAAAACAAGATTTATCGGATGTAACAAATGGTTTGGAAGGAGAGGAAGCGACTTCTTCGCAAAACAAAAATTTATTTGAGAAAATACAGTACACAATACAGAAGTTCTGTGATAGAATAAAAAATATATCTGCCAAATTAAGAGAAATCAAAGAAAACATAGCATACTATAAAGGAATTTTTGAAGAAGAAGATACAAAAGAATTGCTAAAGCATGCGGCGAAACGATTGGGGAAAATTTTGAAAAGTTTTCGCCCGCGCAAACTTAGGGCAAATATTTTCTTTGGGGCATCATCTCCAGATATCACCGGTTATGTGTGTGCGATTTATGGAATTTCAAGCCCGCATCTTGGTAAACATGTAATATTTACACCGGATTTTGAACAGGAGATTTTTGAAGGCGATTTGTATGCGGCAGGACATACCACGGTATTTAAGGTTCTTTGGAATGTCTTAATGATTGTGAAGGATAAGAGATTGTGGGAACTTCGTGATAAATTAAACAGGAAACCAAATTAGAACATAAAACAAAGCGTATTGTATACGCGGAAATGGAGAAAATATGACAAACAATAATCAGAATGATTTTCAGGGCGTAGTTGAATCTCTTTTGAAAGGCATGAACAGTGTCCTTTCAGCCAAAACTGTTGTAGGCGAAGCAACTACTGTTGGTGATACTATTATTTTGCCTTTGGTTGACGTTGCTTTCGGTGTTGGTGCAGGCGCCGGCAATAATAGCCAAAAGGGTTCTGCCTCCGGAGCAGGTGGCCTTGGCGGTAAAATGACTCCCAGTGCCGTGCTTGTAATCAAAGACGGAAGTGTAAAACTTGTTAATATTAAAAATCAGGATACGGTTACTAAGATTCTTGATATGGTGCCCGATTTGGTTGATAAATTTACACAGCCCAAAGAGAAAGAACCTGAACTTATGAGCGATGAAGAAGTTGTTGACATTGCTTTTCCGGAAGCATAGTTTTATAGATTTTATTTGTCAATTTTATTAGGGTAATGGCATATACTAATGCAAGGATTTTTACAGGCAGGCATTGTATTTCATGAAGAAACTCATTGGTCTGGCCTCTTGTCTGATTGCTTTGGGTATGCTTTTGATGATAATCACGAACAACCGTCTGGTGGGGCTGATTATTGTGATGTTATTGCTTTTTGTTGGCTATAACTGTCTTTGCGGTGACTAAGAGGTATTTTAAATGATTGATTGGGAAGAAATCATAAATGCTGAGAGTACAGATGACTTAAAAGAGGCCAAGCTTTGGCTTTTTAAGGAACAAATGCGCCTGGAAAAGGAGCGTCAGGAATTAGAAGATACAAAGGATAAATTTCTCAAGGAACGTGCTTCTTTTATGAATGAAATGAATACACTTAATCGCAAAAGTGTCATGGAGCGCAAACGTCTCAAAGAAGAAAGTCTGTTTTTTGACAAAAAGATGGAAATTCTTCAAAATGGTTTTAAGCAATTAGAGGATGATCGTCGTCGATTGGCGCAGGAACGCAGAAATTTTGAAATTGAGCGCGAAGTACAGGCAAATCGTATGGACTATTATGGCGACAGTTCTATTGTGGAAGTATTGTTTAGGAATGCAACCAATCCTTTGGCTCTCAGAAAAAGATATAAAGATTTGATTAAAATATATCATCCCGACAACATAGCGGGAGATGAAGAACTGGTGCAAATGATTAATAGGGAATTTGCACGTCGTAGAAGAGAAGAGGCTTAGTATAATTTATACCGAAGATAAAGTAACGAAAAATGGCTCCGACGAAATGTCGGAGCCGATTTGTCTGTTTAAGTAATTAAAATCTAAGCACGCTCAACTTTACCGGACTTTAAGCAGCTGGTGCACACATGCATTCTCTTTGCTGCGCCGTTTACCTTGCATTTTACGCGTTTAACGTTAGAGTTCCAAATCGCGTTGCTTCTTCTATGAGAATGGCTTACGTTATTACCAAAATGAACGCCTTTACCACAAACATCACACTTAGCCATCTTGACACCTCCTAAACATGTTAGATTCACAACATTGATATATTAACAGAAATATCAAATAAAAGCAAGTAAAATTTAAAATATTTTTTTCATAATAAAATTTTCATATAAACAGTTCCCTTTTTTATAAAAAACTGTTAAAATAGATTTAAGTATATTCTGTACCAACAATAAAAATGAAGCAGGTTTTTATTGTTATGAATAAAGGAGGTAGAACATGAAAGGTTCTTCAATGAATACCCACATGGGAAACATCATTATTGACAATGAAGTAATTGCCCAGTATGCAGGCAGTGTTGCTGTTGAATGTTTTGGAATTGTAGGTATGGCCGGAGTAAGTGTTAAAGACGGTTTGGTTCGTCTGCTTAAAATGGACAGCCTTACAAGAGGTATCAATATTTCTATCGAAGACAACAAGCTGGTTTTGGATTTTCATGTGATTGTTTCTTACGGCGTGAGCATTATGGCTGTATCTGACAATCTGATTGCCAATGTAAAATATAAGGTAGAGGAATTCACCGGTCTTGAAATAAAGAAAATCAATATCTTCGTCGAAGGTGTAAGAGTGATTGATTAAGGAGGAAGTGATAGTGAGCTTACAGCAAATCGATGCTAAGATGCTTTCTAAGATGTTCTTAGCCGGTGCCAAGAATCTTGAATCTAAAAAAGAATGGATTAATGAATTGAATGTATTTCCGGTTCCTGATGGAGATACCGGAACGAATATGACAATGACAATTATGTCTGCTGCAAGAGAAGTTGCGGCTTTGGGCGATGACGCTAATATGGAAGAAATATGTAAAGCGATTTCATCAGGTTCCCTTCGTGGTGCGAGAGGTAACTCCGGTGTTATTCTTTCACAGTTATTCCGTGGTTTTACCAAAGTTATTAAGACCCAAGAGCAATTGACAATTCCTGTGTTTGCAGATGCTTTTGACAAAGCGGTTGAGACTGCCTATAAAGCTGTTATGAAGCCTAAGGAAGGTACCATTTTAACGGTTGCCAAGGGCGCGGCAGAGAAGGCAAGAGAGTTATGTGACGACGGTGCAGAAGATATGGAGGCATTCTTTGCTGCCGTGATTGAACATGCAGAATATGTTCTCAGTCAGACTCCTGAGATGTTACCTGTATTGAAACAAGCCGGTGTTGTAGATTCCGGTGGTCAGGGTCTTGTAGAGGTTTTGCATGGTGCTTTTGATGCTTATCTTGGCAAAGAAGTAAATCTTGATCTTAATGCTGCACCTGCTCAGACCGGCAAAACAAACTCTAAAATGAGTTCTTATGATGCACAGGCCAATGCAGATATTAAGTTTGGTTATTGTACAGAATTTATTATACTTTTGAATAAAACCTTCAATGTCAAAGCGGAAATGGATTTCAAGGCATTCCTTGAATCTATTGGTGACTCAATTGTATGTGTTGCAGATGATGATGTAGTAAAAGTGCATGTTCACACCAATGATCCCGGTTTAGCTATTCAAAAGGCGCTTAAGTATGGTGCTCTGTCCAATATGAAGATTGATAATATGCGCCTTGAACATCAGGAAAAATTGTTTAAAATGGCCGAAAATAATGGTGCAGCCGAAAATACAGCGACCGCTCCTGTTGCAGAGCCTGTTGCCGAGCAGCCTCATAAAGAGGTTGGTTTTATTGCAGTATCTGTGGGAGATGGCGTAAATGAGATTTTCAGAAGTCTCGGTGTGGATTATATCATCGAAGGCGGACAGACCATGAATCCCAGTACAGCTGATATTTTAGATGCTGTAGAAAAGGTTAATGCAGACAATATCTTTATTTTACCTAACAACAAGAACATTATTCTTGCGGCGAACCAGGCAGCTGAATTGATGACAGATAAAAACCTTCTGGTAATCCCTACCAAAACCATTCCTCAGGGTATTACTGCTGTGATTAATTTTGTTCCTGAACTTTCCATCGATGATAATGAAAGTGCTATGCTGGAAGAAATCAAGCGAGTAAAAACCGGTCAGGTGACCTATGCGGTACGTGATACGGTTATTGATGAGAAAGAAATCAAAAAAGATGATTATATGGGTATCGGCGATTCCGGTATTTTGGCAGTTGGTCAGGATATGAAACAGGTTACCAAAGAAATGGTAGCTGCCATGGTAGATGATAATTCCGAGTTGATTAGTATCTACTACGGTTCCGATGTGAGTGAAGAAGATGCCGAGGGGCTTCGTGCAGAACTTGAGAGCGAATTTGGTTTCTGTGACATCGAACTTCAGGCAGGCGGACAGCCTATTTATTACTATGTAATTTCTGTAGAATAGTAATTTATAATGTGAATTTAGCTAAGAAGGAGGCATTTTTGTCTCCTTCTTTTGAAGTATAGACAAGTCAAACGGAGTGTGTACGACTATGAACTCTAATACGCCTATTACGGATATAAAGGGCATCGGAGAGAAGACGAGAGCGCTTTTTGCTAAAATAAATATTGCCTCTGTTGGAGATCTTTTGGCTCACTATCCCAGGGATTATGAAGCTTACGAGCCTGCAGTTCCTATTGCTGAAGCTGCTCCCGGAGAAATTTGTGCCATATATGCATCAGTTGCCGGCATCCCTAATCAAAAAAAAGTACGTAATCTGACAATAATAAATGTCAATATACGGGATAATTCCGGCGCTATGCAGCTGACTTTTTTTAATATGCCTTTTCTAAAAAAAACATTGCATCCGGGCGGATATTATGTATTTAGAGGATTGATTCAAACCCGTGGTGTAGCCAAAATTATGGAACAACCTAAAATCTATAGCCTGGATGACTATCGCAGGCAGTGCGGTCAATTAATGCCCATATACGGTCTTACCAAGGGACTTACCAACCAGACTGTACAAAAGAGTGTCCGGCAGGCGTTAAGTTTCTATACCTTTGAGAAGGAATATTACCCTGTATCAATCATACAAAAATATGGCTTGCTTTCTGCGCGGGAAGCGTTGGAAAATGTTCATTTTCCTGCAAATTTTCATGATATGCAGGATGCCAGAAAACGTCTTGTATTTGATGAATTCTTCGGATTTTTGCTGATGTTGCGTAAAAACAAAGAACTTACAGAGGATCTTCCAAACAGTTATCCGATGTTGGAAACTGCGGATACAATACGTTTCCTGGAGCAATTACCTTTTCCTTTAACGAAAGCACAGCGTAAGGTTTGGGGAGAGTTGCGAGAGGATATGGCCGGCAGTGGCTGTATGAACCGTTTGATTCAGGGAGATGTAGGTAGTGGTAAAACAATTATCGCTTTGCTTGCATTGCTTATGTGTGCTGCTAACGGTTATCAGGGCGCTCTTATGGCTCCTACAGAAGTGCTTGCAGTACAACACTATGAAAGCGTACAAAAATATACAGAAGAATATCATTTAGCTTTTCGACCGGTTTTGTTGGTAGGAAGTATGACTGCTGCTCAAAAAAGAGATGCTTATGCCAGAATTGCTTCAGGAGAGGCCAATTTGATTATTGGTACTCACGCTTTGATTCAAAACAAAGTGCAGTACCGTAATCTGGCTTTGGTTGTGACGGATGAACAGCACCGATTCGGTGTGCGCCAAAGAGAGCTCCTTGCTAGCAAGAGTGAAGAAGGAGTAGAATCCGTTACTGGGGCGCATCCTCATGTTCTGGTAATGAGTGCGACCCCTATTCCCAGAACGCTTGCCATTATTTTGTATGGTGATTTACACATTTCGGTAATTGATGAATTACCTGCTAATCGTTTGCCTATTAAAAATTGTGTGGTAAATACAGCATATCGTCCCAAGGCTTATGAATTTATTGCCAAAGAAGTTGCCGCCGGCCGACAGGCTTATGTGATTTGTCCTCAGGTAGAAGAGGGGGAACGGGATGATTTGGAAAATGTGGTTGAATATACCGGAAAATTGAAAGCAGCCCTTCCTTCTGATATTCAAATTGCATATTTGCATGGTAAAATGCATCCGACTGACAAAAACCGAATTATGGAGGAGTTTGCAAACCATAACATAGATGTATTAGTGTCAACCACGGTTATCGAAGTAGGAATCAACGTGCCCAATGCAACGGTAATGATGGTGGAAAATGCAGAGCGCTTCGGACTTGCCCAGCTCCATCAGCTTCGTGGCCGTGTAGGACGTGGAGAATATCAGAGTTATTGCATTTTTATCAGTACCAATGAAAAAAAAGAGACCATGGAACGTCTGGATATTTTAAATAAATCCAATGATGGTTTCTTTATTGCGGCGCAGGATTTGAAACTTCGCGGTCCCGGAGAATTGTTTGGTGTCCGTCAAAGTGGAGATTTGGCATTTCAAATTGGTGATATTTATACAGATGCAACTATTTTGCAGGCTGCATCGGAAGCTGTTGATAGTCTTTTAGACGTTGATCCGGCTTTGTGCCTGCCTGAGAATGCATTTTTGGCTGAACATTTTTCCAAAAATGCAAATATGGTTGACTTTCGGTCTATATAAAGGTAAAATAGCGCTAGTTTATGTGAAAGGGAGAAGTTTGTATGGCAAACATTGCAGTGGTGACGGACAGCAACAGCGGAATTACACAGGCCCAGGCTGCAGAGCTTGGCATTCATGTGCTGCCCATGCCTTTTATGATTAACGAAGAAACTTATTTTGAGGATATTAATTTAACTCAGAAACAGTTTTATGAAATGTTAGAAACCGGAGCAGAGATATCAACCAGTCAACCTACCCCCGAAGCGGTTATGAATCTTTGGGATGAGCTATTGAAAGAGTATGATGAAATCGTTCATATTCCTATGTCCAGTGGCTTATCCGGGTCCTGTCAAAGCGCAATGATGCTTGCACAGGAGTATGATGGCAAGGTGCAGGTAGTAAATAACCAGCGTATTTCTGTTACTCAGAGACAATCCGCTTTGGATGCAAAGCTCTTGATTGAAAAGGGTATGAATGCCAAGGAAATTAAGGATTTTCTCGAGGCGGACAAATTTAACAGCAGTATTTATATCATGTTGGATACCTTATATTATTTAAAAAAAGGCGGACGTATTACTCCGGCGGCAGCTGCTATCGGAACTTTGCTTAAGTTAAAGCCGGTTTTGCAAATTCAAGGAGAAAAACTGGATGCATTTGCTAAGGCAAGAACAGTAAGTCAGGGAAAATCTATCATGATTAATGCCATTCGCAACGATATTATTAATCGTTTTGGCGGATTAACCGATGAGAAAAATGTATGGATGCAGATTGCATATACTTGTGATGAAGAAACAGCAATGGCTTGGAAAGCCGAAGTGGAAGAGGCTTTCCCCGGATATGAAATCCATATGGATCCTTTGTCCTTGAGTGTTGCTTGTCATATTGGCCCCGGAGCATTGGCAGTTGCCTGCACCAAGAAAATTTCTGCGTAATTGTATATATGTATTTTGTAAATTCAACATCACAGGCTGCCTGAAATATTCAGGCAGTTTTTTTGCGTATATATTGTATCTTTTTACTTTCTTTTCCACAAAATCTATGATAAAATAAACAATGTATGCAGTTTAACCGTTTGTCTGTATTTCCAATAAAACAGGACGGACACAAACATGACAGGAGTTATAAAAATGGCTAATGCAAATAATTATGATGCCTCCAGTATAACAGTTCTGGAGGGGCTTGAGGCAGTGCGTAAGCGCCCCGGAATGTATATCGGAAGCGTGTCCACCAAGGGTCTGAATCATTTGATATATGAAATTGTAGACAATTCCGTAGATGAGCATCTTGCGGGTTTTTGTGATACCATCAATGTAACCTTAGAAGCAGACGGCTCTGCCACAGTATCCGACAATGGCCGCGGAATCCCTGTAGGTATGCATGAAAAAGGAATCAGTGCTGAGCGATTGGTTTTTACAACATTACATGCCGGCGGTAAGTTTGATAATAATGCTTATAAAACCAGTGGAGGTCTCCATGGTGTTGGTTCCTCTGTTGTAAATGCGCTTTCTACTCATTTGACTGTTCGGGTCAAGAGCGGCGGATGCATTTATGAGGACAAATACGAACGTGGTGTTCCGGTTATTGATTTGGTGGATGGTCTTTTGCCGGTTGTAGGTAAGACAAGAGAGACCGGAACTACCATTAATTTCCTGCCGGATGACACTATTTTTGATAAGACTCGTTTTAAAGAGGATGAAGTAAAGAGTCGTCTTCACGAGACTGCTTACTTAAACCCTAACCTTACCATTCGCTTCACAGACAAGAGAAAGAGTGAAGTGGAAGAGGTTGTCTATCACGAGCCCGAAGGCATTATCGGTTTTGTGAAAGATATCAACAAGAGCGCTGAAGCAGTACATGATGTGGTATATATAAGTGGTGAGAGTGAAGGAATATCTGTGGAGGTTGCTTTCCAGTATATCAATGAATTTCATGAAAACGTTCTTGGCTTCTGTAATAATATTTATAACTCAGAAGGCGGAACTCACCTGACCGGTTTTAAGACCATATTTACGAATGTTATCAATACCTACGCGAGAGAATTAAATATTTTGAAGGAAAAGGATGTGAATTTTACCGGTGCAGATGTACGTAACGGTATGACTGCTGTGGTTTCCATTAAGCATCCCGACCCAAGATTTGAAGGTCAGACCAAAACCAAGCTGGATAACCAGGATGCTGCCAAAGTTGTGAGCAAGGTTACCGGTGACGAAATCGTTCGTTTCTTTGACCGTAATCTGGAAACACTTAAGAATATTATTGCATGTGCGGAAAAAGCAGCTAAAATCCGTAAAACAGAAGAAAAAGCCCGCACAAATATGTTGACTAAACAAAAGTTCTCCTTCGATTCTAATGGAAAACTCGCTAACTGTATCTCCAAGGATGCTTCTAAATGTGAGATTTTTATTGTAGAGGGAGATTCCGCAGGAGGTAGTGCCAAAAGTGCCCGTGACCGTAATTATCAGGCTATTTTACCTATTCGTGGTAAAATTTTGAATGTGGAAAAAGCAAGTATCGATAAAGTGTTGGGCAATGCAGAAATCAAAACTATGATTAATGCTTTTGGATGTGGTTTTTCCGAAGGATATGGCAATGATTTCGACATTACCAAGCTTCGTTATGACAAAATTATCATTATGACTGATGCGGACGTGGATGGCTCTCATATTTCCACGCTTCTTCTGACCTTGTTCTATCGATTCATGCCGGAACTGATATTCGAGGGACATGTGTATATTGCCATGCCGCCTCTGTATAAGGCAATGCCTTCTAAGGGCAAGGAGGAGTACCTTTACGATGACAAAGCTTTGGAGAAGTACCGTAAGACCCATAAAGGACCCTTTACCCTGCAGCGATACAAGGGTCTCGGTGAGATGGATGCTTCCCAGCTGTGGGAGACTACTTTAGACCCCGAGAGACGGCTTTTAAAACAGGTCGAAATCGAGGATGCCCGTATGGCAAGTATAACTACAGAGCTGCTCATGGGTACAGAGGTTCCGCCCAGAAAAGCATTTATCTATGAACATGCGCAAGATGCTGAACTGGATATCTGATAGTAATTCCATTATGAGGATAGACGATGCAGGCAAATATTAATACAAGAAGTTTTATACAGCAACAATTGTTTGACTTACAGGATGAAGAATATAAGGCCTTTCATTCCAAATTGATGCCTACTATTCATCCGGATGTAATCATCGGAGTGAGAACTCCGGCACTGCGTAAACTGGCCAAAACATTGTTAAAGACCAATGCAACAGATATAAGAGAATTTATGTCAGTTCTTCCGCACACATATTATGAGGAAAACAATTTGCATGCCTTCTGCATTGAGGGTATTCGGGATTATGACGAATGCATTCGGGCTTTGGATTTGTTTTTGCCTTTTGTGGACAACTGGGCTACCTGCGATTGTATGGTACCAAAGATACTGGCCAAGTATCCTGAGCATTTACTGCCACAGATTAATAAGTGGCTGGATTCAGAACACACCTATACCGTGCGATATGCCATGGGACTGTTAATGCGATACTTTCTGGACGAGCAGTTTAAAGAAGAATATCTTGCCCTTGTGGCCGGTGTGGAATCTGAAGAATATTACATAAATATGATGCGGGCCTGGTATTTTGCAACAGCACTTGCCAAGCAATATGATACAACGCTTCCCTGGCTTATAGAGAATCGTCTGGACATTTGGACGCACAATAAGACAATTCAAAAAGCTGTGGAAAGCTATCGTATTACCAAGGAACAAAAGGACTATCTAAAAACTTTAAAACGAAAATAATTCATAAGGCATATAAATCAAGCCTGAGAGGAAAATATGAACGCAAACGACAGAATTATTAAAACCGAATATTCAGAGGAGATGCAGAAATCTTTCATCGATTATGCCATGAGTGTTATCGTTGCAAGAGCGCTGCCAGACGTAAGAGACGGCTTGAAGCCCGTACAGAGAAGAACGCTTTACGATATGCATGAACTGGGCATCCGCTATGACCGCCCTTACAGAAAGAGCGCACGTATCGTTGGTGATACCATGGGTAAATATCATCCCCACGGCGACAGTTCCATCTATGAAGCCCTGGTAGTACTGACGCAAGACTTCAAAAAGGGAATGCCTTTGATTGATGGTCATGGTAATTTCGGCAACATCGAAGGAGACGGAGCTGCCGCAATGCGTTATACGGAAGCGCGCCTTCAAAAAGTAACTCAGGAAGCATTTCTGGCGGATTTGGACAAGGACGTTGTGGATTTTGTCCCCAACTTCGATGAAACAGAAAAAGAGCCTGCGGTCTTACCCGTAAAAATTCCCAACCTTCTGGTAAATGGCTCCGAGGGTATCGCTGTCGGTATGACCACCAGCATTCCCCCTCACAATCTGGGTGAAGTAATCGATGCTGTAAAGGCTTATATGATGAACGAATCCATTACCAACAAGGAGTTAATGCGTTATTTAAAAGGACCTGATTTCCCTACCGGAGGCATTGTCATTAATAAGGACGAGCTTTTGGACATTTATGAGACCGGTGTCGGTAAGATTAAAATTCGAGGTAAAGTGGAATGTGAACAGGTAAAGGGCGGTAAGACCAATGTGGTTATTACGGAAATCCCTTACACCATGATTGGTGCCAATATCGGCAAATTTCTCTCTGATGTGGCAGCTTTATCCGAGACCAAGAAGACTCAGGATATTGTAGATATTTCCAATCAATCCTCCAAAGAAGGCATTCGTATTGTAATTGAACTTCGAAAGGATGCTGACGCGGAAAATTTTGTAAATATGCTTTACAAAAAGACTCGTCTTGAAGATACCTTTGGTGTGAATATGCTGGCCATCTCTGATGGTCGTCCGGAAACCATGAGTTTAAAACAGATTATTAAAGCCAATGTGGATTTTCAGTTCGAAGTTGCAACACGAAAATACACGAATCTTCTTGCCAAAGAAATGGAACGCAAAGAGATTCAAGAGGGTCTGATCAAAGCTTGTAATGTCATAGATCTGATTATTGAAATCCTTCGCGGTTCCAAGGATCGTAACATGGCTAAAGCATGTCTGGTTGAGGGTAAGGTTGACGGCATCAAATTCAAGACCAAGGAATCCAAAATTATGGCTACTCAGCTTTGCTTCACTGAAAAGCAGGCTAATGCTATTTTGGAAATGCGTCTGTATAAATTGATTGGTTTGGAAATCGAGGCTCTGATTAATGAGCATGAAGAGACTATGGCCAATATCTATCGCTATGAGGATATCCTGGAGCGCAGGGATTCCATGGCGCAGGTAATTATGAATGAACTGGACGGATTCAAGAAAGAATATAACCGTCCCCGCAGAACTGTTATTGAAAATGGTCAGGAAGCAGTTTATAAAGAGAAAGAAATCGAGGAAATGGAAGTTATGTTCCTCATGGATCGTTTCGGTTATGCGAGAACTGTGGATATGGCCACCTACGAGCGCAACAAGGAAGCTGCTGACTCTGAGAATAAATTTGTATTCCCCTGCAAAAATACCGGTCGTATCTGTCTGTTTACAGACATTGGCCAGATGCATACCATCAAGGTGCTGGATTTGCCCTTTGGCAAATTCCGCGATAAGGGAGTACCTATTGACAATGTAAGTAATTACAGTACCGAAAAAGAACAGATTGTCTATATCACAAGTCAATCGGAACTCAATTTAAAACAGGTACTTTTTGTAACTACCCAGTCCATGATGAAAATTGTAGATGGTGGTGAATTTGATGTAGCCAAGCGTACGGTTGCTGCCACTAAATTAAACGAGGGTGATTCTGTCTTAAGCGTGACAACCCTTTATGACCAGAAAAATATTGTGCTTCAGACCAAGGAAGGTTATTTCCTCCGCTTCTCTATTGAAGAAATTCCTGAGAAGAAAAAAGGTGCAGTGGGTGTTCGCGGCATTAAGTTAGGTCCCAAGGATAGTCTGGAAGCAGTGTATTACACGAAAAATGCAGTAGAAACTACTATTGAGTACAAATCAAAACAGCTTGTTTTAAACAGCATTAAGTTGGGCAAGCGTGACGGCAAGGGCGTAAAAATACGTGCTTAAGCCTCAGAAAGGAACTATATGAGAGTAATTGCAGGTTCTGCCAGAAGCCTTCCCTTAAAAACTCCTGAGGGAATGGATACAAGACCTACTACCGATCGGATTAAAGAAACTTTATTTAATGTACTGCAACCGGATATTCCCGGCTGTGTATTTATTGATTTATTCAGTGGAAGCGGCGGAATCGGAATCGAAGCTATCAGTCGCGGTGCAACAAAAGCATATTTTGTGGAGCTTGCACCCAAGGCAATTTCCTGTATTCAGCAAAATCTTTCATTTACGAAATTCACAGACCGTGGTATAGTATTAAAGCAGGATGTTCTTGCAGCCCTTTCCGGCATCCGCGAAGAACAGGTGGATATTATCTTTATGGATCCGCCCTACAATCAGGAACATGAGAAGCGTGTTTTAAATCTTTTAAAAACTCTTCCCTATGTAACAGAAGATACTTTGATTGTGGTGGAGGCTGACCTGCATACATCTTTTGATTACTTATCTGAAATGGGATATGAAATCGTAAAAGAAAAAAAATATAAAACAAATAAGCACCTTTTTCTGCGCAAAGCATAATTTATACGCAAATACTTTGCCCCAAAAAGAGAAGTGGAGTCATCAATGAAAAAAGCTGTTTATCCGGGAAGTTTTGATCCGGTAACCTATGGACATATCGATATAATAAGACGTGCTGCCGAGATTTTTGACGAATTAACCATCAGTGTTCTTGATAATAAAGCAAAGACACCGTTGTTTTCTGTTGAAGAACGTGTTAAAATATTGAAGGAAGCGACAAAAGATATCCCCAATGTCAGAGTGGAAAGTTTTAGTGGACTGCTGATTAACTATGCGGCAGAGAACGATTTTCATATTTCAGTGCGTGGATTACGTGCAATTACGGATTTTGAATATGAACTTCAGATTGCACAGACGAACAACAAGCTTTCCGGCGGTAAGCTTGATACCATTTTTTTGACAGCACGACTGGAATACACATATATCAGTTCATCGAGTGTCAAGGAAATTGCATCCTTTGGCGGAGATGTCAGTGAATGTGTACCTGATTTTGTGGCCGATATGTTATATGAAAAATATAATCAGAAGAGTAGAGGAGAGTCCAATGAGTAGCAGAATTGAACAGCTGATTGATGAAATCGAAGAATACATTGAACATTGTAAACCCAAGTTTATGTCTAATACGGAAATTATTGTTAATCGTGATGAAATTGAAGAACTTCTTCGTGAGTTGCGTATGAAGACACCTGATGAAATCAAACGTTATCAGAAGATAATCAGCAACAAAGAAGCTATTTTGCAGGATGCCCGCAGCAAGGCTGAGGCATTGATTAATGAGGCTACCATACATACCAACGAACTGATTAACGAGCATGAGATTATGCAGCAGGCATATGCTCAGGCTAATGAAATTGTAACCATGGCCAGCAATCAGGCTCAGGAGATTTTGGACAACGCTACCATGGAAGCAAATGCAGTCCGAGGTGCTGCCATTCAGTATATGGATGATATGCTTGCGCACTTGGAGAATGTTATCAAAGCTTCCATTCAGTCAGAAGCTGCTCATCATGACAACTTTATGAATTCCATGACTCAGTATCGCGACATTATCCAGTCCAATCGTCAGGAGCTTCATCCTGCTGAGGATTTGGAGGAAGTGGTTCTGGACGACACAGAAGAAGGTTTAGATGTAATTTCTTAAGATTTTGATTATTAAATTCATTTCTAGAAAACCAGTTTTCAAGCAAACGAAAGCTGGTTTTTGCGATTGTGAGGAGCGTACGATATATGAACCATATGAATCACAAAATTGCGATTCTTTTTTTGGCAATCTGTCTTGTTAGCGGAATATTCGGCATGAAAATTGATGTATCTGCCGCAGACAGAGTACAGGACTATGGCGAAGAGCTTGTTATTGTTATTGATCCCGGTCACGGTGGCTCAAACGGCGGAACAACCTCTGGGCATACAATAGAAAAAGAGATGACTATGGCTACCGCCATGGCTATGTATGAAGACCTTACTAAATATGATAACGTACAGGTTTACATGACTCATACTGAGGATATTGATATGGATTTAAAGCAGCGCGCAGAATTTGCCCAAAGTGTTAATGCAGATTTCCTATTCAGTATTCATTATAATGCTTCTGAATATCATACGATGTTTGGATCAGAAGTCTGGGTGTCCTGTGTAACACCTTATAATGCTTATGGATATCAGTTTGGGCATCTATATCTGGAACATATGCAGGAAAAAGGCCTGTTTATTCGTGGTGTCAAAAATCGTCTAAACGAACAAAACGAGGATTATTACGGAATCATTCGTGAATCAGCAGCATTGTCTGTACCTGCGGTTATTATCGAACATTGTTATGTGGATGAAGAACGAGATGCCGAATATATAGAAAACAAAGAAGATTTCGCTGAATTAGGTAGAACGGATGCTTTGGCTGTAGCTAAATATTTCGGACTTAAAAGTTCTCAGCTTGGTGTGGATTATAGTGCGGAAGCTGCCAATCTGCAGCCTGCTGAAGCAGACAAACTGGTTCCATCCACTATTTTAGACAAAACCAAACCGGATGTATGTGAAATTGAACTGGTGGAATGTGACTATGAAACAGGGGATGTACAGATTACCGTACGTGCAGCAGACTATGACAGTCCCTTGATTTTTTACTGTTATACCATAAACGGTGGCGCTGACTGGTCCCGTTTGGAGGCTTGGCCCGGATGCAATACGCTTACCGGTGAATATACGGATACCTTTCAATTGAATTTACAGATTCCTCTTGGAAGACGCCCTAATATTGCAGTGAAAGCTTTTAATATTGCTGATTTGGAATTAAAGAGCAATACGCTGCGATTTGATCAGACATTCGCAGCTCCCAAAGAAGAAAAGGATTCGGAAGTCACTGTTTCCGGTAACGAATTATCTGTTGAAGCAACACCGGCTACACAACCCGTTGAGCACGAGCATAAAACAGTGGGAACCACCACCTTTATGCCTGTATACAGCGAGCTTGAAGAGGAAGAAGAATCTGTAAGTGTGATGACTTTCTTGAAACTATGTCTTGTACTTGTAATTATTTTGTTTTTTATAGTACTTACTTCTCAAATGGTTCATTACCACAAACGCAAGAAACGTAGACAAAGAAGATAATAGATTCCGGTAAGGGCAGTAAGTATCAGTTTGTGTCGCACATATTCACCAATAGGTGTCGGAGTATGACTAATACAGGAATAGGTCTGTGCAATACAGGATAATCCGCCAAAGGAGAGCATTAACATGGAGTAAAAAGGATTATTATTTCCTAAAAGTTTAAGACCTCCGGTAATCTCCAAAATTGGGGCGATATAACACGTGCTTTTGGTCAGAAAAAGTCCGGGTAAGAGCATCAGCAGGTTAAACAGTATCATATAGCCCCCTAGCATAAAAATGCTCTGCAAGGAAACATACACCGATTCATTTAATGCTGTAAAGAAGCTTTTTGAAGCGGTTAGTTGTTCTTGTGTGTTACTGCAATTTTTAATATTGATATTGCGAAATACCGTATAGCGCAGAAAAAGACCATATAGAACCGGCAAACCATACATTCCGAATATACAGGGCCAAAGGTTTTTACAGCCGAGTAACGGAAGTGCAAAACTCACAAAATAAACAGGGCCAATATTGTTGCAGAAAGCCAGAAGCCATGCAGCTTCATCATCACTAATTTTTCCAAGAGAATACATGTCGTTAACACATTTGGCTCCCATTGGAAAACCGCACATAAAGCCCATAATTATCACATAACAGGCACTTTTGCTCACACGAAAAACGAGCCTGACAAAGGGATAAATTAACATGACGAAACCATCTGTCAATCCCATGCGTATCAGAGTGCCGGACAAAATCATAAAGGGCAGGAGAGTGGGAACCATACTGTTAAACCATAGCTCCAGCCCATTTCTTGCATATTTAAGGCTTAACCCGGAATGCGTAAGAATGCAAACTGTCACAAGAAGAAAAGCTAAAATCCAGAAAAATTTTTGACTACGGGTCATTTCATCTGACCTTTCTGATTGGAATATGCCTAAATATATGATTCTATAGGAGTAAAACATGCGTCTTGATAAATTTTTATGTCAGATGAATATGGGAACCAGAAGCGAAGTAAAGACGCTGATAAAAAAGGGACTTATCACAGTAAACGGCCATCAGGCAACATCCGCAGAACAAAAAGTAAATGAATTGCAGGATGACATTGTATGCAAGGGACAATCTCTTAGTTATCGTCAATATGTATATTATATGATGAATAAGCCCCAAGGGGTCGTATCTGCGACCATTGATAAAAACGACCCTACAGTATTGGATCTTTTGCTTCCCGTCATACCGGAATGGGAACGAAAAAGAGAAATTGTTCCTTGTGGCAGACTGGACAAAGATACAGAAGGGCTGCTTCTTCTGACCGATGACGGAGCGTTGATTCATGAGTTATTGTCCCCTAAAAAACATGTGGACAAAACCTATCAGGTAGCCATTGCAAAGCCTTTGACCACCGAACAAATACAGGCTTTGGAGCAGGGGGTTGATATCGGTGAGAAGAATCTTACCCGACCTGCTAATGTAAAAGTTTTGGAAGATTATACAATTCTTCTTACCATACATGAAGGAAAATTTCATCAGGTTAAAAGAATGCTTCAAGCTGTAGACAATGAAGTTACTGCCCTGAAACGAATAAGTTTTGGGCCTTTAAACCTGGATACCGAGCTTGCTTTAGGCGAAAGCAGAGCCTTGACAGATGAGGAAGTTTGCATGTTGCGCAATGCTACTACACAAAATAATATGTCAGCCAATCCCCCTTCTCTGAATGATATTGATGCAGTCATCTTTGATTTGGATGGTACATTAGTGGATTCCATGTGGATTTGGCGGGAAATTGATATTGAATATCTTGGCCGTTACGGCTTGGAGCTGCCTGAGACACTACAGTCTGAAATCGAGGGCATGAGTTTCGCAGAGACAGCTGTTTATTTTAAAAATCGATTTGAACTTCCGGATTCATTAGAAGAAATTATGCGCAACTGGAATGAGATGGCTTGGGAAAAATATGCCAAAGAAGTCCCTTTAAAACCCGGTGCCAAAGAGTTTCTTGACCTTTGTAAATCAAGAGGCATTAAATTGGGTATTGCTACCAGCAATTCCAGGGAATTGGCGCAAAATGTAGCCGATGTCCATGGACTTCATGACTATTTTGACTGCATCATGACCGGAAGCGATGTGGAAAAAGGCAAACCTGCTCCGGATATTTATCTTGCGGTTGCATCACAAATGGATGTTGAGCCCTCAAAATGTCTGGTTTTTGAAGATATATGTCATGGTATTACGGCAGGGTTAGCAGCCGGTATGTCTGTCTGTGCTGTGGAGGACGCATATTCTGCACCACAGCGGAATGCCAAGCAAAAACTGGCCCACTATTACATTAATGATTATACTGAAATTGTAAAAGGAGCACTTTCATGAAAAACGGCTTTTTACCCATAACTGCACAGGAACTTGCAGAGCGTGGTATTGAACAACTCGACTTTGTATATGTCACCGGTGATGCTTATGTGGATCATCCTTCTTTTGGTCCTGCTATTATAAGCCGTTTGTTGGAGGCCCATGGTTACAGTGTAGGTATCATCTCTCAACCGGATTGGAAAGATGAGTCCAGTATCACTATTTTGGGCCGACCCAAACTGGCATTTTTTGTGTCCTCCGGCAACATGGACAGTATGGTAAACCATTATTCTGTATCCAAGAAACGCCGTTCCACAGATGCCTACACTCCCGGCGGAGAGGCCGGAAAACGTCCCGACCACGCAACCGTTGTTTATGGCAATCTGATTCGCAAAAGCTATCGTGATGTTCCGATTATTATCGGTGGCATCGAGGCAAGTCTGCGTCGTATGGCTCACTATGATTATTGGTCGGACAGTTTTAAGCGTTCTATTTTGCTGGATAGCCAGGCCGATTTAATTTCCTACGGAATGGGAGAGAAATCCATTGTAGAAATTGCAGATGCTTTAGCCTCCGGCATTTCTGTCCGTGATATTACCTTCATAAACGGAACCGTTTATAAGACAAAAGATATATCCGGCATTTATCAGGGACTTCAGTTACCTTCCTACGAGGAGATGAAGGCAGATAAAAAGCATTATGCAGAAAGTTTTATGATTCAGTATGAAAATACGGATTCTTGCACCGGAAAGCCCATGATTGAGCCCTATCCAAACGGTGTTTTTGTAGTACAAAATCCTCCTCAACCGCCCCTTACCACAGAGGAGATGGACCGGATTTATGCATTGCCTTATATGAGAACCTATCATCCTTCTTATGAAGAGAAGGGGGGCGTTCCTGCCATTGCCGAAATCAAATACTCCTTGATTAGCAATCGTGGTTGTTTTGGCGGTTGTAGTTTTTGTGCATTAACCTTTCATCAGGGACGTACAATACAAGTAAGAAGTCATGAATCCATCATAGAAGAAGCAAAGCTTCTCACACAGGAGAAGGATTTTAAAGGATACATTCATGATGTAGGCGGACCCACTGCCAATTTCCGTCATCCTTCCTGTGAAAAACAGCTGACAAAAGGTGTTTGTAAACACAGACAATGCCTTTTTCCCAAGCCGTGTCCTAATATGAAGGCAGATCATACCGATTATCTGGCATTGCTTCGAAAGCTCCGTGCACTCCCCGGTGTAAAAAAGGTATTTGTTCGTTCCGGTATTCGCTTTGATTACCTGCTTGCAGATTCTGATGACAGTTTTTTTAAAGAATTGGTTGAGCATCACATCAGTGGCCAGTTAAAGGTTGCTCCGGAGCACATTTCCGATGCCGTTTTATGTCGTATGGGCAAGCCTGAAAATGCGGTATACGAGAAGTTTGTGACAAAGTATAAGAAATTGAATCAAAAGCTTGGCAAAAATCAGTTTTTGGTTCCTTATCTGATGTCTTCCCATCCCGGTTCCACTTTAAAGGAAGCCATCGAGCTGGCGGAATACTTACGAGACTTAGGATACATGCCGGAACAGGTGCAGGACTTTTATCCCACCCCTTCTACTTTGTCCACAGTGATGTATTACACCGGCTTGGACCCCAGAGATATGAAACCGGTATATGTGTGCCGTAATCCTCACGAAAAGGCTATGCAACGTGCCTTGATTCAGTACCGCAATCCCAAGAATTATGAATTGGTATATGAGGCGCTGAAAACTGCACACAGAGAGGATTTGATTGGTTTCGACAAAAAATGCCTGATTCGGCCCCGCAAATTACAAGGCGAGAAAACATTTGCGAATAACAAAGGAAAAAGCAGTCAAAACTCCTATAAAGGTAAGACCGGTTCGAAATCAAACGGTCCTTCCAAACCCAAGAAAAAAACAATTCGAAATACGCACAAGAAGAAATCTTGAGCTTAATTTGATTATTAAAGGAGCAGTATCATGAATATTGTCATTATCACAGGTGCATCCTCCGGAATCGGTCGGGAATTTGCCCGCAGAATGGATTTATCCTTTGACTCCATTGATGAGTTTTGGCTTGTTGCAAGAAGTGAAGATAAATTAAAGAATCTTGCTTCTAACATGCGCCATGAAACACGGATTTTTCCTATGGATATTACAGATGACAAGGAATTAGAAGAGTTGGAATATGAAGTGGAATTTCGCAATGCCACAGTTTGTATGCTGATTAATTGTGCAGGGTATGGACTTATGGGGGAATTTAGCAAGGTTGACCGTAAGGAAGAAACCGGTATGGTTCGGTTGAATTGCGAAGCACTCACCAATATCACCCATAGAATGATTCCATATATGAAGCGAGGCAGCCGTATTATACAGATGGCTTCGTGTGCTGCCTTTTTGCCTCAGGCTGATTTCGCTGTATATGCAGCTACAAAAGCCTATGTACTTCGTTTTTCCCAGGCGTTGGGAGAGGAGCTTCGAAGCAAGGGCATCTATGTAACCAGCGTATGTCCCGGACCGGTAGATACTCCGTTTTTTGATATTGCAGAACGTTATGGCAAGACCCTTGCCCTTAAGAAAAAGGCTATTGTAAGACCTGATCAGGTGGTAAAACAGGCACTTTACGATTCCCTGCACAAGAAATCCAAATCCGTCTACAGTCTGCCGATTAAGAGTGTAGAGTTTTTATCAAAAATGTTACCTCATGATTTTATATTGTTTATACTTAGAAGGATGAAAAAATAACACGTATGAAAATATCCCGTCTTTTTATTTATGATGATTACAAAGGTACCAGAGATTACTTAAAAACACAAAGCCGCTATGAACTGGCTCGCACCTTACTTTATTTTGGTATTTCTGCAAGCTTGTTTATAGCAGGCATTATAGCCACGGGTGACAGAATGAATCTTCTGACCATTGCAGCTGTACTTGGCTGTCTTCCGGCCTGTAAAAGTGCCATTGACACCTATATGTTTATGCGTTATAAAGGCTGTAGTTCGGAAAATGCTGACATTATTGCAACTCACATGGAGGGGTTAAACGGACTCTATGACCGGATATTTACTTCCTACAGTACCAATTTCAGGATTTCACATATTACCGTTAAAGGAAATACCCTCTGTGGCTTTACGGAGGATGCAAATTTTGATGAAAATGCATTTAATGAACACATTACCGTAATTTTGCAAAAGGATGGTTTTAAGGATATATCCGTAAAAATTTTTAAGGATATTCAAAAATATACCGCCCGGTTGGATCAGCTTAGGGAGTTGGATGCTAACGAGAAAAACACAGCCGGAATCATCAATACATTAAACAATGTTTCCCTATAGAGGAGTTGATTATGCAACAGATTACCATCGGCTCTAACGAGGCCGGACAGAGACTGGACAAATTTTTACATAAATATTTGCCCAATGCAGGCACAAGCTTTCTTTATAAAATGCTTCGTAAGAAAAATATTACCCTAAACGGCAAAAAAGCCGAAGGCAAAGAAAATCTGGCGGAAGGTGACATTGTTCGCTGTTTTTTCTCGGACGAAACCTTTACCAAATTCTCCGGAAAAGAGATTGCTTTTGAAGATACCTCTTCTTATTCTGAGGCTTATAGTTGTTTATCTGAGGTTGTAGTTCTCTATGAGGACGAGAATATTTTAGCGCTTAATAAGCCGGTGGGAATCCTTACCCAGAAAGCAAAGGATACTGACTTGAGCTTAAATGAATGGCTGATAGGCTACTTGTTACATACAGGCGCAATAACCGACTCCCAGCTTAAGACCTTCAAGCCCTCTGTCTGCAATCGTCTTGACCGCAATACCAGTGGTCTGGTTCTCTGTGGTAAGAGCTTAAAAGGGTCCCAATATTTGAGCTATATCATTAAAGAACACAGCCTGCGAAAGTTTTACTACACAATCTGCGAAGGTGCTTTGACAGAAGATTTTCTATTAGAAGGATATCTTACAAAAGATTCCAAAACCAATACGGTCCGCATTGCTACACAGAAAGCGAATGCCGACAAAGATGCTGATTATATCAAAACAGCTTTTAGTCCATTGGCTTGCGGTAGTTGTGACGAGCACCACAATCAGGCGGATTTATGTGCCACCCTTTTAGGCGTAGAGCTTTTTACCGGTAAAACGCATCAAATCCGCGCACACTTAAGCAGCATTGGACACCCCATTCTGGGCGATAAAAAATACGGCGGAAGCAATCACTTTCATTTAAAATACCAGCTTCTCCACGCCCACCATGTAATTTTCCCGGAAACTACAGAATTCCCGGAACTTTCCGGCAGAAGAATCGTGGCTCCCTGCCCGGAGAACTTTGTAAAGATAGCAACTGCACTAAACTTTGAAGATGCATTGTAAGTTTTAAGAGGAACATTATGGCAACATGGAATTCCAGAGGTCTCCGTGGTTCCACACTGGAGGATATGGTAAATCGTACAAATGAAAAATATATGGAGGCAGGACTTGCACTGATTCAGAAAGTGCCGACTCCTATAACGCCCATTAAAATAGATAAGGAAACCAGACATATTACGCTAGCCTATTTTGAACAGAAGAGTACCGTGGACTATATTGGTGCTGTACAAGGTATTCCGGTATGTTTTGATGCCAAAGAATGTGCTGTGGACACCTTTTCTTTGCAAAACATCCACGACCATCAGGTGGAATTTATGCGCAAATTTGAAAAACAAGGCGGAATAGCATTTTTTCTGATATACTATACCCATAAGGATTTGCTTTATTATTTGCCATTTGAAATGCTTGATTTTTTCTGGCAGCGTTCCAAAGGCGGCGGACGAAAGAGTTTTCGTTTTGAGGAATTAAATCCCGAGTATGTCTTGCCAAAAAAACATGGTATACTTGTTCCGTATCTCGATGCATTGCAAAAAGATTTGGATGACCGTGACTGAAAGCAAAGTTTTACGTAGAAAACATGGTTTTCTCTTGACACAGAATAATTTGTTCGTTATACTAACATATGATTTATTTTGCTAATTTGCTACTTTGGTAGCACGTTAATTCGATAAAGTGAAGGATAGGAAAATTTATGAGCAAGAAATTACTTCATACTCCTGAGGGAGTACGCGACATTTATGGCAAGGAATATGCACGCAAGCTTCAGGTAGAGCAGAAGCTTCATGAAGTTATCCGTACATATGGTTACGAGGACATTCAGACTCCTACGTTTGAATTTTTTGATGTATTTTCGAAAGAAATCGGCACCACTCCCAGCAAGGAGCTTTATAAGTTTTTTGATAAAGAGGGCAATACTTTGGTACTGCGTCCGGATTTCACCCCTTCCATGGCGCGTTGCGCTGCCAAGTATTTTATGGAAGATAAGGCGCCCATCCGCTTCAGCTACATGGGTAACACCTTTACCAACACCTCCAATTTGCAGGGTAAGTTAAAGGAAGTAACCCAGATGGGCGTGGAGCTCATCGATGATGCTTCCGTTGAAGCTGACGCTGAGCTTATCAGCCTTGTAATTGAGGCTCTTAAGAATACAGGTCTCAAGCGTTTTCAGATTAGTATCGGTCAGGTAGAATATTTTAAGGGACTGTGCGAAGAAGCAGGCTTGGATGAGGAGACAGAGTACGATTTGCGTGCATGTATCTCCGGCAAGAATTTCTTTGCTGCACAGGAGCTTTTGGATGAGCGAAATGTATCTGATGATTACAAGGAAGTTCTTTTGAAGGTAGCTGATATGTTCGGCAATATGACTTCTTTAGCAGAAGCCAAGGAACTGGTACATAATAAGCGTTCTCTTGCTGCTATTGAGCGTTTAGAGCAGCTGTATGAGGTGTTGAAGCTGTATGGTGTGGATGAGTATATCTCCTTTGACCTCGGCATGCTCAATAAATATAATTATTATACCGGTGTCATTTTCAAGGCTTATACCTATGGTGTGGGCGACGCAGTGGTAAAGGGCGGAAGATACGATAACCTGCTTCATCAGTTTGGCAAAGAAGCACCTGCTATCGGTTTTATGATTACCATAGATGAGCTGATTGAGGCTCTGGATCGTCAGCGCGTGGAACTTGAGCTTCCTGCAACCAAGCAGAAGCTTTTCTATAATCCTACTGACAAGGCTGATTTCCAGGCAAAGCTGTCACAGGCAAGAGAACTTCGTGCCCAGGGACAGGCAGTAGAACTGATTCGGGAGGATGCATAAATGAGTGAAGAAAGATATTTAACTTTTGCTCTGGGCAAGGGCCGTCTTGCCAATAAAACCTTAGAGCTTTTAGAGGAAATCGGTATCACCTGTGAGGAGATGAAGGACAAAAGCTCCCGCAAACTGATTTTTGTAAACGAGGAATTAAAGCTGCGTTTCTTTCTGGCAAAGGGACCGGATGTACCTACCTATGTTGAGTACGGTGCTGCAGATATCGGTGTAGTTGGCCGTGACACTATTTTGGAAGAAAACAGAAATGTATATGAAGTATTGGATTTAGGCTTTGGAAAATGCAGAATGTGTGTCTGCGGACCGGAATCTGCCAAAGAGCTTTTACAGCATCATGAGCGTATTCGTGTAGCCAGCAAATATCCCAATATCGCCAAGGATTATTTCTACAACAAAAAACACCAGACAGTTGACATTATCAAACTGAACGGTTCCGTAGAATTAGGTCCCTTGGTAGAGCTTTCTGATGTAATCGTCGATATCGTTGAGACAGGTTCCACCTTGCGCGAGAACGGCTTGGAGGTATTGGAGGAGGTTTGTCCTCTGTCCGCAAGAATGATTGTAAATCCTGTAAGTATGCAGATGGACTCCGAGCGAATCCGCAATCTTGTGACAAAGATTCGTGCCAAACTGGAAGAGCAATAGACAGTAATAAATCTTTTAATTAAGGAGAATAACATGAGAATCATTGAGTTAACCAAAGAGACCAAAGACAATCTCCTGAACGACTTACTGAAAAGAAGTCCTAACAATTACGGTCAGTTTGAGTCCACCGTAAATGAGATTATCGAAAATGTAAAAACAAACGGCGATGCAGCTGTATTTGAGTACACTGCAAAGTTTGATAAATTTGAATTAAACACAGATAACATCAAGGTTACCAGAGCCGAGATTGAGGAAGCATATTCCAAAATGGATGCCGATTTGGTAGAAGTAATCAAACAGTCTGCTGAGAATATCCGTACCTTCCACATGAAACAGCTTCGAAACAGCTGGTTTGATGCCAAGGAAGACGGTACTATCTTAGGCATGAAAATTACCCCCATCGGCAAAGCCGGTGTATATGTGCCCGGCGGTAAGGCTGCGTATCCTTCCAGCGTTTTGATGAATGTAATTCCTGCGAAGGTTGCTGGTGTGGGTGAGATTATCATGACTACACCTCCCGGGGCAGACGGTAAAGTCAATCCCGGAACTCTTGTTGCCGCTGATATTGCAGGCGTGGATACCATCTATAAGGTAGGTGGAGCTCAGGCCATTGCTGCAATGGCTTTCGGTACGCAGTCTATCCCCAAGGTTGACAAGATTACCGGCCCCGGCAACATCTTTGTAGCGCTGGCTAAAAAGGCTGTATATGGCTATGTAAGCATTGATTCTATTGCAGGTCCCAGTGAGATTTTGGTACTGGCTGACGAGACAGCTAATCCCCGCTATGTGGCTGCAGATTTATTGTCCCAGGCAGAGCACGACGAGCTTGCAAGCGCTATTTTGATTACCACCTCCAAAGAACTTGCAGAAGCTGTTTCCAAGGAAGTTGACAGCTTTACGGCTGTTTTATCCAGAAAAGAGATTATTCAGAAGTCTCTTGATAATTACGGCTATATTTTGGTGGCGGAGAATATGCAGGATGCTATCGACGCAGTAAATGAAATTGCTTCCGAACACTTAGAGATTCTCACCAAGAATCCTTTTGATATCATGACCCGCATCAAAAATGCAGGCGCTATTTTCCTGGGAGAGTATGCATCCGAGCCTCTTGGCGACTATTTTGCAGGTCCCAACCACATTCTGCCCACCAACGGCACAGCGAAGTTCTTCTCCCCTGTAAATGTGGATGATTTTATCAAGAAGACCAGCATTATCTCTTATTCCAGAGAAGCGCTTGAGAAAGTACACAAAAATATTGAACTGTTTGCAGAGAGCGAAGGTCTTACCGCTCACGCCAACAGCATCAAAGTCCGCTTTGAATAATCAGGAGGAATACATATATGGCACGTACATCAAAGTTAAAACGTACCACAAAGGAAACAGATATCCGCGTTGAACTGAATCTGGACGGCAACGGCAACGCCTCCATCGACACCGGCATCGGCTTTTTTGACCATATGCTGGAGGGTTTTGCCAAGCATGGTTTCTTTGATCTGGACTGCAAGGTAACAGG
The DNA here is from genome assembly GCA_015056885.1 of Lachnospiraceae bacterium. Classification (GTDB taxonomy): domain Bacteria; phylum Bacillota; class Clostridia; order Lachnospirales; family Lachnospiraceae; genus Acetatifactor. Next base: position 24,312 of record SVFL01000006.1, on the reverse strand, counting down.
AGATTTACAGGTAGACGGACATCACACAGTGGAGGACACCGGAATCGTTCTGGGCAACTGTATCAAGCAGGCAGTGGGAGACAAGAAAGGAATCCGCCGTTACGGCTACTTTATCCTCCCCATGGATGACGCGCTGGCGCTCTGTGCGGTAGATTTGTGCGGCCGCCCTTATCTGAACTTTGAATGCGAATTTCCTACTGAGCGCGTGGGCTATCTGGACACCGAGCTTGTGCGTGAATTTTTCTATGCTATTTCCTATAGCGCAGGTATGAATCTGCATATTAAGCTTTTGGCCGGAACCAACTCACATCACATGATTGAGGCGATGTTTAAGGCCTTTGCCAAGGCTTTGGACATGGCAGTCAGTGCAGAACCCCGCACAACAGAGGTTCTGAGCACCAAGGGCAGCTTATAAAATAGAATTACCAAAGAATATCGAGGAAAGTATATGAATAACCAAACTAAGAAATTTATTCCCTGTATTTATCTGTATCGTGAGCATGCTGTAAAAAGTCTGAATGATACCTCTGTTGTGGAGACTGACCCTTTGCGTCTGGTACAGCTCTATAACGAGAACGGTGCTGACGAACTGATTGTTTTTGATATGTCTGAGGGCGATGCTGAGCACGAGGCCAATCTGGACATTATGAAAGAAATCTGCGCCACTGCAGAGATGGATGTTATCGGTGCAGGAAACGTAAAACGTATGGAGGATATCAAAAAGATTCTCTATACCGGTTGTAAAAAAGCTATTTTGGATTATGAGAAGGAGAGTAACATCGAAATTACTCAGGAAGTATCCCTGAAATTCGGTCAGGACAAAATTCTTCTTTCTTACAATGATCCCAAGGTGCTTTCTGATAATTTAGAACTGATTAAGCAGTATGTATCCGGAATGGTACTGATGAATCCTCATCAGATTCGTGAGACCATGGAAGTTATTGACCTGCCCTTTATTGTACAGATTAATCAGATTGCACTGAATAAATTAATCAAAATTTTTGCCCATGAAGGTGTATGCGGAATCACCGGCAATACCATCAATGACAATATTGCAGATTTGCTGTCCTTAAAAGATCTCTGCCTGCAAAATGATATTGCAGTAGAGACCTTAAAAGCAGCCTATGCATGGTCAGATTTCAAATTAAACAGCGATGGAATGGTACCTGTAGTGGTTCAGGATTACAAGACTTCCGAGGTGCTGATGATGGCTTATATGAACGAGGAAGCCTATCTGGAGACTCTTCGCACCGGCAAGATGACTTACTACAGCAGAAGCCGTCAGGAGCTCTGGTTAAAGGGTGCCACCAGCGGTCATTTTCAGTATGTAAAGAGTCTTTCTGCAGACTGTGATATGGACACCATTCTGGCTAAGGTTTCTCAGGTGGGTGCAGCATGCCACACCGGCGCTAAGAGCTGTTTCTTCAACGAGATTACCAAGAAGGACTATGAACAGTCCTCCAACCCCTTAGAAGTCTTTGAAGAGGTATTTAACGTGATTAAGGATCGCAAAATCCATCCTAAGGAAGGTTCTTACACCAATTATCTCTTCGACAAGGGTATCGACAAAATCCTTAAGAAGCTGGGAGAGGAGGCAACAGAGATTGTCATTGCCGCCAAGAATCCCAACGCCAATGAAATTAAATACGAAATCAGTGATTTCCTGTATCACATGATGGTACTGATGGCGGAAAAGGATGTAACCTGGGAAGAAATTACCACAGAACTTGCCAATCGATAAAATATAGTTTTACTAAGGAATAGAAGTATTTTCGGAAGCAGCATCTACCCACGCGGTGATGCTGCTTTCATAGTCTACCGCAATTGCATGAAAGCACTGACTTGCATTTATCCCCATAAAGCTTTTTCCGGACAGGTCACAGATAATAATCACTAAAAATAATGCTAAGGATAATAAAATCCGTAAGGGAAAGGTTTGAAATTCTTCCTCTTCATCAGCAACATCCATAGTCAAATTGTTATCCCAGGTTCTTTCTGGTTCGCTATACGGATTCGTTGCTGTTCTTCCATAAATAATCTGTTCTCTTCGAGACATATCAAATCGATTTTGCTCATTTCTGGCACGAATCTGCTGCATAAGTTCCAGTTTCTTTTCAATGGTTATATCACTCATAGTTTCCACACAACTTGTTTTATTGATTAAACATATGCGTATCTTCTTGAAATCTTGCAGAAATGTTAGGATTTTGATATAATGAATAGATGTTATTTGAAGGAGAAAATTATGGAAAATTTTAAAAATACCAAGCTTGCTTTATCAGATGATATTTTAATGAAAATAGAAAAACCTGCCCGTTATATCGGTCATGAGGTTAATTCCGTTGTAAAGGACAAAAGCAAAGTAAATGTGCGTTTTGCCATGTGCTTTCCGGATGTATATGAGATTGGAATGTCTCATCTTGGCATTCAAATTCTCTATGATATGTTCAATAAAATGGAAGATGTGTGGTGTGAACGAGTATATTCTCCATGGCTGGATTTAGATGCTATCATGAGGCAGGAAAATATCCCTCTGTTTGCCTTAGAGTCGCAGGATCCTATTAAGGACTTTGATTTTCTTGGTATCACTATTCAATATGAGATGTGTTATACCAATATTTTACAAGTTCTTGACTTAGCTCAGATTCCTCTAAACGCAGTGGAAAGAGGAGAGGACTGTCCCATTGTCATCGGTGGTGGTCCCTGTTCCTACAATCCGGAGCCTATTGCGGACTTTTTTGATATTTTTTATATCGGCGAGGGCGAAATTCGCTATCAGGAGCTGATTGATTTGTACAAGCAGTGCAAATCCGAGAATTTAGGACGTGTTGAGTTTTTGCGTCGAGCTGCCAAGCTCCCCGGCATGTATGTGCCTCGTTTTTATGAGGTAAGCTACCATGAAGATGGTACTATTGCAAGCTTTGCTCCCACAGAAGAAGGTATTCCTGCCACCATTTTAAAGGAAATCGCTATGAATGTCAGCGATATTCCCTATCCCATGAAACCGGTGGTACCTTACACTAAGGTTACGCAGGACAGAGTTGTTTTGGAAATTCAAAGAGGCTGTATTCGTGGTTGTCGTTTCTGTCAGGCCGGTCAGTTGTACCGTCCGGTTCGTGAACGTGATGTGGAAGTTTTGAAAAACTATGCAGTGGAGATGCTGAAAAACACCGGGCATGAGGAAATCTCATTAAGTTCTTTAAGCTCCAGTGATTACAGTAAACTTCCGGAATTTATTGATTATCTGATTGAGGAGTGTAATGAGAAACATGTTAATATTTCTCTTCCTTCTCTTCGTATTGATGCATTTTCCCTGGATGTTATGAGTAAGGTACAGGATGTGAAGAAATCCAGTCTTACCTTTGCCCCTGAGGCAGGCAGCCAGAGACTGAGAAATGTTATTAACAAAGGATTGACCGAAGAAGTCATTTTGCAGGGTTCCACTTTGGCCTTTGAAGGCGGCTGGTCCCGTGTAAAGCTTTATTTTATGCTTGGTCTTCCTACTGAGACAGAAGAAGATATCCGTGGTATTGCAGAGCTTTCCAACAAAATTGCCATGGCTTATTTTGATACGGTTCCCAAGGAAAAGCGCAGCCCCGGAAGTGTACAGATTGTGGCGAGCACATCTTTCTTTGTACCTAAGCCCTTTACGCCATTCCAGTGGGCTCCCCAGTGCACCAAGGAGGAGTTTCTGGACAAGGCTTATCTGACCCGCAAAGCCATTTCCGAACAGCTCAACCAGAAACGTATCAAATATAACTGGCATGAGGCTGATGCCAGTGTAATGGAAGGTGTTCTGGCACGAGGTGACAGACGTCTCTGCGAGGTAATCCGCAAAGTATACGAAAAGGGCGGATTTTACGATGCATGGAGCGAATATTATGACAATGAACGTTGGCTTCAGACCATTGAAGAATGTGGTCTGACAGTTGAATTTTATACCAGCCGTAAACGTGAAGAGGATGAAATTTTCCCTTGGGACTTCATTGATTGCGGTGTGACCAAGGAATTTTTGTTGCGTGAGTGGAAGAAAGCGCAGGAAGAGACTGTATCTGAAAATTGTAAGCTGAAATGTCAGGGTTGTGGTGCCCAGCGATTTGGCGGTGGTATCTGTAAGGAGCCCAAGGGAGTTGTTTCCAAGGAGTCTGCCAAGGATGATTTGGATATGAATCAGCCTTCGATTACCGAATCCGTTGAAGCTCCCCTTGAAACTTGCGACCAAAAGGAAGTTTCGACTACAGAAGCACCTGCACAGAAGCCTCGTATTCGTCTTCGTGTGAAATTCTCCAAGCATGGGGCAGTCCGTTTCATCGGACATCTGGATGTAATGAGATTTTTCCAGAAAACCATCCGTCGTGCAGACATTGATGTGGCATATTCTACAGGATTCAGCCCGCACCAGATTATGTCCTTTGCATCACCCTTAAGCGTTGGTCTTGAAAGCAATGGAGAATATATGGATATTGATGTTTATTCCATGACCTCCTGCGAGGATATAATGAACCGCCTGAATGCTGCAAGTGTTCCCGGAATCCGCGTAGAAGGTGTATATGTGTTACCCGAAAAAGCAGGCAATGCCATGGCAAGTGTTGCAGCGGCCTCCTATACAGTACGCTTTGCAGAAGGGAAAGCTCCCAAGGTTGATTTGGCTGCTTACTTGCCGGAATTTTTGAATAAAAATGAGATTATCATTACCAAGGAAGGCAAAAAAGGTAAGGCCGACCGTCAGGTAGATATCCGTCCCGGCATTTATTCCTGTACATGGGAAGGAGACTCCCTGAAGCTATTAGTAGATGCCTCCAGCGCTGGCAATATCAAGCCCATTCAAATCATTGAAGCAATGCTCAAAGACCTGGGAGAGGAACTTGCTCCTAATGCACTGCTTGTTACCAGAGAAGAGACCTATGCAAATCTGGCCAAGGATGATGAGCCTATGAAATTAGTACCTTTGGGTGAGGTATAGATTATATAAGATATACACAGGAGCAAATCTATGATATACCAATGTCCAAACTGCGCAAGTGCATTAATATATGACCCGGAGCAAAATTGTTTGGTTTGCCATCATTGTGACAGCACCTTTCAGCCGGAAGAAATTAAAACCGACTATATGCCAAAACTGCGTATGAATTTTCATATTTATTCCTGCACAGCTTGTGGCGCAGAAATTATGGTTACGGAAAATGAAGCTGCAACCTTTTGTGTCTATTGCGGTCAACCGGTCATTGTATTTGACCGTGTTTCATCTGAATTGCAACCGGATTATATAATTCCTTTTAAAACAACCAAAGAAGCAGCGCATGCATCTCTTTGATACAGTATCCGCAAGAAATTCTTTGTTCCAAAAGAATTTAAGAATTTCAAACCGGATACATTGCGCGGTATATATATTCCTTTTTGGTTATATGATATTGACTACACGGATCGACAGTATTACTCAATAACCGGCCAAACTGCCTTGGCAGATTCCGGATATTATTACAAAAATGCAACTATACATTTCAAAGATTTTCCTATAAGTGCTTCCACAACTTTAAGTGATGAGGAATTACGATTATTAGGCAAATACTATTTAGAAGAAATGGAAGCATTTAATCCAGGTTACCTTTCCGGATTTTATGCAGATCGATATAACATTAATTATTTACAGACAAAATCTGATGTATTAAAAAAAGCTGAAGAAATTTTTGATTATGAGATGCAACAACCTCTCGAACAAAAATACCAACATTCAAGCATACATGTAGTACGTAAATCACCAATAGCTCAAATCAAAAAAATTCGCTATGTATTACTTCCGGTTTGGTTTATGACTTTTCAGTATAAAAACAAACCATATACTCTTTTGCTAAATGGACAAACCGGTTGTGCGGCCGGTAATTTGCCCATCCACAAAGGCAAAGCAGCCCTTATGTTTTTGCTAAGTGCAATTACTGTCACACCAATTTTCGCATTTTTGTCTCATTATATTTATTTGGCTTTTGCATATGAACAATCAAGGGCAGAATTAGGTATTCTATCTGTTGTATTGATTGCAGTTTATGCTCTTATTATTTTTTTTGGTATTTGTTTTGGCTATATTGCAACGGAATCCATTATAAAAGGGCTAAACTTTTCACGTTCTAAAAATGTCCAAAGTTTTGTAAAAGAAAGGCAGGATATATAATGTTAAAAACTATAGCAATCCTTCTTTTTATTATTCCAACATTATCCAGCGCCTTTGGTATTACTGCGTTTATACTATATAAGAAACATAAACTTGGAGATCCTTTTCCTGTAGAATTTACAAATCATGACTGTCAACTCATTGCTGAATATAAATGTAATGAAAAAGATATATACAACTACTAAATTGAAATACATTTCCGAAAGGTAAATAAATGAGTCGCTTAATTATACCAGCTAAAAAAACTGAATTATCGGAAATGCAAGCCTCCGCAGAAATCGGAGGCAAGCTGCTCTTTACTGACTATCGCAGTCAACAAGCAGCCTTACTGATTCAGGATAACCGTTTGAAGGCTGCCCGTTTTTTTCCAAAGGAACAGAGCAAAATAGGTGCCATTTATATCTGTAAGGTAAAAAATGTAGTCTCCAATCTGGGCGCATATTTTGTAGAAATTGGCGGTTCTGAACGTGAAATCTGCTTTTTATCCAAAAAGGATGCAGCTCATCCCTTTCTATTAAATCGCCCTTATGACGGACGTATTCTTGAGGGAGATGAATTTCCTGTTCAGGTTACCAGAGATGCCCAGAAAACCAAACAAGCATCCGTAACGACGTTGATTTCTTTATCAAATGACTGTTTTGCATTGAGTGTTGGCAGCACTCGTACCGGTTATTCCAATAAGTTTTCCAAAGAGGAAAAAGCATGTATGCAACAACTGATGCAGTGTGAAGAATTTGTGCTCTCTGATATTTCATTTCCTCATAGCAATAATGATGATGCGAATATTCTGCCGGTTGGAGTAGTTGTGCGAACACAAGCTGCCGGACAGGAGCGAAAAACCTTGGTAAATTTATTTTCCAACCTGACGGAGCAGTGGACTTCTCTGTTTCAGACTGCAATGCACCGGACCTGTTTTAGCTGCCTTGTCGAGCCGCCAGCACCCTGGCAGGCTGCATTGGAACAACTTGCATATCCTGATGAATACGATGAAATTGTGACAGACCAGATTACCGTTTATAATCAATTACAGGAATCACGTTGCCTTCCTGAGGATAAAAAATTACGTTTATACGAGGATTCACAATTCTCTTTAGCTAAATTGTATGGGTTAGACTCCAAATTGGAAACCGCCACAGAACGTCGCGTATGGCTCAAATCCGGTGGTTATCTTATAATCGATAAAACGGAGGCTTTAACCGTTATCGACGTTAATTCGGGCAAATACGAGGCCAAAAAGGATATGGAAGAGACTTTTTTCCAAATCAATAAGGAAGCAGCCAAAGAAATTGCCCTTCAGCTTCGTCTGCGCAATCTAAACGGTATTATTATCGTTGATTTCATAAACATGAAAGACAAGTCACATCAGGATGCTTTGCTTAATCAACTAAAAAAACTTGTCAGTTGTGACCGGACGAAAACAGTTGTCGTAGATATGACACCTTTGGGTTTGGTAGAAATCACACGCCAGAAGAGTTATAAGACACTTTCCGAACAAATCGAATGGAATTAAATGATAAAACAGGAGAGGAGTATTTATGGCCTTGGAATTAAGAAATTTTGAAAAAGTAAAAGATGGTAAATATCTCAAAAACTATGAAATCACCTATTTGAATAAATCCGGAAAAGAAAAAAAATACGAAATTGTAAGCAGAAGAGAGCTTACTTGTGCCGAAGATTTGGGTGCTGCCCCCAGCGGTGTCTCCATTGTGGCTACCTGTAAGGGAAAATTGCTTTTACTTCATGAATTTCGCATGGGAGTGAATCGTACCGTTTATAATCTCTGTGCAGGCATGTTAGAAGATGGGGAGAGTATTGAAGAATGTATTTCCCGGGAACTTTATGAAGAAACAGGCCTTCAGGTACGGGAAATCATTAAAATTCTCCCACCCTCCTTTGCTGCAGTGGCCTTTTCGGATACCACCACTTATATTGCGTTCGCTGAAGTAGAAGGAGATTTTGAAGATCACACTTCTGAAAACGAGCAGATAGAAGCAAAATTTTACACTCAGGAAGAAGTGAAAGAATTACTGGAGACAGAAATGTTCAGTTCCCGTGCTCAAATGGCAGCTTATTTTTTTGCATATTATGGATTATAATTTCTAATTTATATTACCTAGGATTCTTATTCGTGAAAAGGAGAGTAGTTGATTATGAAAATTTTTGCCTATACGATGCGTGAATTTGATGAAAAAGATTTTTTTGAAAAATATTCTAAGGAGCTTGGGTGCGAATATGGATATACAACGGAATATCCCAGTCCTGAAAATGTAGAACTTGCTCGCGGATATGATGCCATCAGTGCAACTCCCTGCAACCTGGATGCAGATATGCTGGATCGTTTCTATGCAGTGGGTGTCCGCTATGTTGCAACACGCTCCATTGGTGTGGACCATATTGATTTAGAACATGCCAAAAAGTTGGGAATGGGTGTCTGCCATGTATCCTATGCGCCGGAAACCGTTGCTGACTACAGCATTATGCTGATGCTCATGTGTTGCAGAAATATCTGTCATATTCTGGAGCGTTCCAAAGTACAGGATTATACCTTGAAAGGAAAAATGGGACGTGATATCAGCGATTGTACTGTAGGTGTTATTGGCACCGGTCAAATCGGCAGGACAGTAATCAAACACTTATCTAATTTTGGATGTCGTATTTTGGCTTATGATTTGTATCCCAATGAGGAGACCTCCAAAATAGCGGAATATGTATCCTTAGATGAACTTTATGCTCAGGCTGACATTATTACTTTACATGCACCGGCAACTGCAGAAAATTATCATCTGCTAAACGGGGAAGCATTTGCTAAAATGAAAGATAATGTCATTATTATTAACACAGCAAGGGGAACTTTAATTGACACAGTAGCTCTGATTGATGCTGTTGAAACAGGCAAAATTTCTCATGCTGCATTAGATGTTTTGGAGCAAGAAAATGGATTATATTATGCCAATAGAATGGGAGAACCCATCACCAACCGTGATTTAGCTATCCTTCGTTCTTTTCCAAATGTAATTCTGTCACCTCACACTGCATTCTATACAGAAAAAGTGGTAAGTGATATGGCTTACAAATGCATGAAAGGCGTGTTGGATATGATGAATCATGTAGAAAATCCGTTGATTATTGTTTAGTCCTCTCTAATTGTCTGCATGCATTTAGGAGTTACATAGATGAATAAAGATATCGATATGCGACTTATATATGAATGGAATACCAAACGTTCAAAATTGGAGTTCGCAATTAAAGAATGTGAATTTCAACTTGCTAATGCTCGAAAACGTTTAGATGAACTTGAAAATGATTTTAAATTTTATATTGGTTCACTTGTTGTACCTATAATTATTTGTATCATTTTAAGTACTCTTATCAACTTACTTTATAGTCAGGAATCGATAGGTAATTATATAGTGGCTGTTGTTTTAGATTTCTTCCAAGTTACCTTATTTTGCTTATATATTATTCTATTGCCCTGTAACGTATATTACCTTATTAAGACCAAGATAATGCTGAATCTTAATAAGGAACATGAGAGTACAACTGTTACACCACCTCCTATAGTAGGTTCTATCCACGGATACAAGGCATTAGAAGAGCCTTCTTTTCGTTCAGAATATAACAAGCTAACTTATGTCCTGACACGATATTATTCATATATAGAAAAAATGGATAACCTATTGAAATTAATAAAATCACCCTTCTATGACATGACCATAGAAGAACTAAAGGCAGAGCTAAATACAATACCATTTTATGAAAGTATTGCTCCTTCAAATACTTTCTCCAGTAATATGTCACGAAAAGCTCACCGAAAAGCCCTTTTGCTTCTGATGGGCATTGTTATACTGGTTATATTGATTGTTATGGGACTTTTTCAATAAACTAAAGACAAGAGAGGAGGTCTCTAATGAAAATCTTAATTACCAATGATGACAGTATCTCTTCCGAGGTTCTTTTGCCCTTGGCTAAGTGGGCAAAACAATTTGGCGAGGTGACTGTTGTTGTTCCTAAATATGAACAGAGTGGCAAAAGCCATTGCATCGAAATCCGTAAAGCATTTGAAGTAAAACAGGTGCCTTTTGACGATCCGGATATCAAAGCTTACACAGTGGATTCTTCTCCGGCAGATTGCATTCGCTTTGCCTTGGAAGGCATGCAAACAACATTTGATTTTGTGATTTCCGGCATTAATCGGGGATTAAATCTTGGTATCGATGTGCTATACTCCGGTACTTTAGGCGCTATGTTTGAGGCATCCACATTTGGACTTCCTGCAGTAGCTCTTTCCACAGAAACAGGCGGATTCGATGCAGCCATGGAAGCGCTGGAAGAGATTAAAGAATATTTCATTCGTCATGATTTAATGAAAAAAAACAGTTTATATAATATAAATATTCCAATTCGCCATAAGGGAATACGCATTACTCGTATGGGTGACCGCTATTATGCGGATGAATTCCTTCCACAAGGCAATGACATGTATCTTCCGACCTATAAAAACATCGGGACAGAATCCGATGACTATAGTATCGATACCAATGCAACCTTGTCCGGATATATTTCTGTATCACCACTAACATTGAATAGAACGAACATGACCGTCTTTGAAGAATTAAACAAATTTAATAACATTACGAACAAATAGAAGAGCATAAGACCCAAAAACAAAGATGCAAGGAGCCTCCCGGTTATGAGTACCCTGATTGCCATTATAGTAAGTATTACTTATCCAATTCTATTTTATTTCTGTTTGACATAATCCACAGTCAAGCAGACTCCTAAATATAAATCTCATTCGTATCATATATATTATCAATACAAGTTCCTTGCTTTTTTGTTGTCCTTGCTATCTTATAGCAAATTTTCAGCCTAAAATACATAGTCAGGGATTATCAGTTGTATTAGTTGCAGTTTTATTTCCTTCGATTTCTATTCTTTTATTAAGAATACTCTTTTTGCCTTATACACATTCCATCTTGTGGACTATAGTATACATAAATTATCTGAAGAAGAACCTGTTTCCCAGGAAAGAAACTATTCTTTTTGTTATATTATTAGTATTAAGTATTTTAGGTCTTATTTGTATGGAACTTACATTTCAAGTTTTAATGAAACACGTATCTGTTTTTTAAATAATGATATTATTAAAGAACCAGATAATTATATAGCTCTTAGGAGAACAGCAAGCACAGAACCAACTATGCGCAAAACCATAGTTTAACGAATAGTTGGTTCAATATTGGACTTTTTTATGAATCCATCTTATACAAATTTTTTATGCACCAAACTCACTAATTATTAACAATTATTTCATCTGAATCCAGTATTACTGTAAAAGGTCCGTCATTTAACAGTTTTATTTTCATATCTGCACCAAATGAACCTTTTTCTACAGTTTGTATTTCTTGTTTACATAAACTAATTATATATTCATACAGCTCATTAGCCATATCCGGAGCACCTGCTTTAATAAATGAAGGTCGATTTCCTTTCTTACAGTCTGCGTAAAGTGTGAATTGCGAAATCAACAATAAGCCACCATTAACACTTTTTAAATCCAAGTTGGTTTTACCGTTTTCATCCTCAAAAATTCTTAAGCCAATAAGTTTTTTAACCATTTTCTCAGCGATTTCTTTGGTATCAGTTCCTGTAACACCAATTAATACCAAAAATCCTTTTTCAATTTGGCCGATTATTTTCTCATCTACCGTAACTGATGCTTCCGTTACTCTTTGTATAATAAAACGCATTTGACTACTCTCCTTTTAAGTCTAATATATGTTATATTTTTAACAAGCTATTTCTTATATAAGTATTCGTAGTCTATTTCTTATTCTTTTGCATATTTTTCTTCTCTTGCTTACGCTGTTCACGTGCTTGCTTTTGCTCTTCGATATTCCGCTTAAATTCCGGCACATACTCTTTAAATCCATTCTCATCCACTGCTTCTACAGTAAGGTACGCTTCAGTTTCTTGCGGCATATTCTTCTTAGCCAGCGAAGTGTGTACCATAGATTTGATTGCAGCATAGATTACTGCAAATATAGGAACGCCTACAATCATTCCAAGAATACCGAAAATTCCACCAAATAAAGTAATTGAAAAAATCACCCAAAAACCGGCCAAACCGGTTGATTCACCTAAAATCTTAGGACCTAGTATGTTACCATCAAACTGTTGTAAAATAAAAATTAATATGACAAAATAAACACAATTCAACGGATGCATAGGATCAACTAATAACACAAGCACCGAACATGGAATTGCTCCAAGAAATGGTCCGAAAAATGGAATTATATTAGTTACCCCTATAATTAAGCTGACCAATGCTGCATAGGGAGTACCCATAAGAGAAGTTACACTAAAACATATTAAACCAATAATAAGAGAATCTAATACTTTACCGCTAATAAAACCACTAAATGTCTTGTGTGTAAAGCGAAAATTACGAATCACAGTATTGGCAGTATCTTTAGAAAACAAAGCATATGCAATCTTCTTAGCTTGTCCGGCAAATTTTTCTTTACTGGCCATAAGATATATTGAAATAATAAAACCAATTATGCCATCCCAAAGCACTCCCAACACATTTATTACACTTAAAGAAACTGTTTTTATTACTTCACTTGTTGCTGTAAATACAGTATTATTCAGCCATGTTTCCAGTTCTACAGAATACCGGTTGATTAATTTAGTTGCATAATTGCCCAATTCAGGATTGTTTTCAAGAAGTCTGTTAATCATGTTGATGACATTATTAACATAAGTGTCAAAATTTTCTACAAGATTCACGATACTGGGTACAATCTGAGAAACAAACATAGCTATAACTACATAAATTGTAAACACACACAATATAGTAGTAAATATAATACTTATTCCACGTATCATAGAGGTTTTTTTCTTCATATCTTTCATAGATATTTTCTCGAAAACCGGCTTAATCATCCTATATTCTATCTGATTCAAAATGGGCGTCATAAGATATGCAAGTACAAATCCCATAACAATAGGCATCATAACCTCACTAACAGTCCGAAATGCTAATCTAACATTTGAACCATGAAACATTCCGTAATAAAATAAAATTGCAGCTGCTAAAACACAAAATGCAGTTATTCCCCAACAAACATATTTATTATTCCAACGAAATTTCATATTATTATTCCTTCCCCAATATTCTCTCTATAATTATCATACAATGATTTAAGTTTTATAACAAGGCTTGCTTTCAAAAATATTCGTTTAGCTTGTGTAAAAATCAATTTTAGAGTACAATAAACAGGTAAATTAAATCAGTTTTATGGAGAACACATTATTTATGAAATTACAGCAACTTTATAGTTTGGTAAGAAAAGCTATTGATGACTACCAAATGATTGAGGAAGGCGATAAAATCGCTGTAGGAATATCCGGCGGTAAGGATAGTCTTACTATGCTTTATGCTTTACACGGTTTAATGCGTTTTTATCCGAAACAATTTCAAATTCATGCCGTTACTATAGATTTAGGATTTGGTAATCTGAATTTGGAAGAAATAAAAAAACTATGTAAAAGCATGAATATTGAATATACCATTGTATCAACTGATATTGCACAAATTGTATTTGAAGAACGCGGTGAAAGTAATCCTTGCTCTCTTTGTGCCAAAATGCGTAAGGGTGCCTTGAATCAAGCAATTAAAGATGCAGGATGCAATAAAGTTGCATATGCCCATCATAAAGATGATGTTGTTGAAACAATGATGATGTCATTAATTTATGAAGGACGAATTCATACCTTTTCTCCTGTTACATATTTAGACCGCATGGACTTAACTGTAATCAGACCACTAATTTATATGAATGAAGCAGATGTTATCGGATTTGTAAACAAATACAATGTTCCGGTTGTAAAAAGCCCTTGCCCGGCAGATGGTCACACAAAACGAGAATATGTGAAGAATTTGGTACGTGATATTAATTTGGAAACCCCGGGTGTTAAAGAGCGTATGTTCACGGCAATTAAAAACAGTAATGTGAAAGGTTGGGGTGATACTCTTGGCAGTATTAAATAAGGATAACTACCACGACGAACAGAATAAAAATAATATCCTAAAAATGCGTGAAGTACTTGATACGCTTCCACCCTTCTGCAAAACTTTTTTTCGCGGAATCGAAGAATATACATCTACCCGAACAAGACTTGCTTATGCTTATGATATTCGTCTTTTCTTTGAGTTTCTACATGAGAAGAATCCTATTTGCGCTAAGATGGAAATAGAAGAATATAAAATAGCTCTTTTAGACGATATTTCACGTCTTGATATTGAAGAGTATCTCGAATACTTAACCTTATATCAAAAGGATGGACGTGAAATTACAAACGATGAACGAGGTAAAGCACGAAAATTAGCTTCGTTAAGAAGTTTCTATAATTATTTCTATCAAAATGAATTAATTGAGAATAATCCTGCCGCCCTGGTTCCTCTTCCTAAACGTCCGGAGAAAGAAATTATCCGCTTAGAACCAAATGAAGTAGCTATTTTACTTGATCAGGTGGAGGCAGGAACAAAATTAACGAAGAAAGAATTAGAATATCATAAAAAAACAAAATTAAGAGACATAGCACTTTTAACATTACTTTTAGGTACAGGAATTCGTGTTTCGGAATGTGTTGGATTAGATATTAATGATGTGAATTTTGATGAGGCCGGTATTAAAATTCGCCGAAAAGGGGGATACGAAACCATAATCTATTTCGGTGACGAGGTAGAAATAGCACTATTGGATTATCTTGAAGAACGTGAACGTATTATACCTGCAGAAGGTCATGAAAATGCGCTCTTCCTTTCACTTCAAAATCGTCGAATGGCTGTACGTTCTGTTGAAAATCTGGTAAAAAAATATGCATCCCGTGTAACAAGCTTAAAGAAAATTACGCCCCATAAGCTTCGAAGCACTTATGGCACATCTCTATATAAAGAAACCGGTGACATCTATCTGGTTGCAGATGTACTAGGCCACAAGGATGTAAACACTACTCGTAAACATTATGCAGCTATGGAGCAGGAGCGTCGTCGTAGAGCTGCTAATGCTGTGCAATTAAGAGAAAATCATGAATAAATAAACCGTATATAAGGTAATCAAAATAATAATTTGGTTACCTTATATATTTAGATTCTTATTATTTAACAAACTCTGTGGAATAATAAGGAACTACCAATGTCTGTCCTGAGCAAATCTCAGAGGCATCTTCAAGATTGTTGATGCTGCAAACTTCTTTAATATAGTCTGCCTTGTTATCATAGTGACTATAATCAATATACTCATCCGCAATATTCCAAAGACTCTCCCCATACTTTATCGTTACATCTGTATAATATTTAAAAGAAAGCTCTTCTGTACCGGTATTTGCGCTGGAAGTCAAGGAATGATAGGATACAACACAAATAGTAATTAAACATACTGTTAAGATAACAGAAGCAATCTTTTTCCTCTGCTCGCGCTGTCTGCGTATTTTTCTCTTAAATGCTCTCAATTCACGGTCACTCATTGCACTAACATTCTTCTGTTCTCTCATAATAACTCACTCCATTCTGCCATATGGCACAAATCAGAAAATTTGTTCGCGAACATTCGTTCTAATTGCATTATACCGAACATGTTTTCGTTTGTCAATAGCAAAATCGAACATATTTTTGGAATATATGTTTGCTTTTTAAAAAAACCTATGCTATACTTGTCTTACAAGCTTTAGCATATTGAATACATTTACATATTGGAGGGAATAATATGAGTTATGGCAAAATAACACCTAAACAACAGGAAATTTTAGATTATATCAAGGACGAAATATTAAAACGTGGCTATCCTCCTACCGTTCGTGAAATTTGTGAAACGGTTAATTTGAAATCCACTTCCTCCGTGCACTCTCACCTTGAGACGCTGGAGAAAAACGGCTACATTCGTCGTGATCCCACCAAACCCCGTGCAATTGAGATTTGTGATGACAGCTTCCAGATGGTAAGAACAGAAATGGTGAGCATTCCCATTGTAGGAAATGTAGCTGCAGGACAGCCGATTTTAGCCGAAGAAAATATTCAGGATTACTTCCCTGTCCCTGCAGATGTTGTTCCTAAGGGAGAATCATTTATCTTGAATGTACGCGGAGATTCCATGATTAATGCCGGCATATTTAGCGGTGACCGTATTTTTGTCCAATCCGGCAACACTGCCACAAATGGTTCAATTGTTGTTGCAATGATAGATGATTCTGCCACAGTTAAAACATTTTACAGAGAAAATGGACATGTCCGTCTGCAACCGGAAAATGATGAAATGGAGCCTATTATCGTAGATGATTGCCAGATTTTAGGAACTGTTTTTGGTGTATTACGTTTCTTTAAATAAACTTTCTATTTACACTGTTTTATTGTCTCAAAAAAGCTGCAAACAATAGAAAACACGCTCTGCGAGTTTTCTATTGTCATGAATAGTAAAGGCTGTTGCTTTTCAAGCAACAGCCTTTTTCCAAAATCTAATTAAACCAAAAGTTCGAAAACATCTCTGCCCATATCAACATATCTGATGTAAATTTCTTCGAAGGAAATTAACATATAGTGATTGGACTCACCAAAAACATCCTGTTTCAAATAGAAAACAACCTTGTTGATGAACTTAGCACGTTCCATCAATTCTTCATCAGAAATAAAGAAAGGTCCCAACTTTTTATTCTCTGCAATTCGAGGTATGTCTTTGCGGTCATGTACAATAATGTCCATATTAATTCTATCGATAATGTGGTTAGCCAACATAACAAAAGTAGGCCAATTACGCTTTAACTTACCCATGCTATCAAGTCTTCTGACAAAATCTTCTATGGGAGAATCCGCAAATAAATCCAAAAGATTCTGCTCACCTGCAAAGGTCTGATACTCACGAGTCCACTTATCAGGCACATTATCAAAATCAATCTTTACATACTGCATCTCAAAACGACGCTTAAATGCACTATCCAAAACAAAGATATTTTCGTCAGCAGTATTCATGGTTGCTATAATATTAAAGTTAGAAGGCAACCAAATCTTACACTCCTCAAAGAGTTTCTTCAAACCGGGGTCTCTTGTAAAATAAGTTCCCACATCAAGGTTCATTATAGAATATGCGGACTTTCCATCCGGCGCTCGGTCCAAGAGCTGGAAAATATCACCAAAGATTGCAGGTGTATTACCACGATTTATTTCTTCAATTACCAGATAATACTTCTGGGAAGGATGCAAAAATGCCTCTTTCAAAAGAGTTGTAAAAGGACCCGGAGTATAAATGTAATCCAACGGCTTATCCAATGACATAATTGGCTTTATACAACCAACAAAATCTTCATATGTATAAGTGGGATGGAAAATCAGTCGTTTACAATGTAATGCTCTTTCGGCAGGATCCGGATAAACGGATTCCAAAAGCATACTTACACTATGGGACTTACCGGTACCGGGAGCACCATAATATACACGCTGTAAAGGTTTCATGGAAGCATCTTTATAACTAATTTCTCTACCACGATTATCATTATAAGCCTTCATAGATGAAGTGCTGTTCAGATATAAAGTTGCATCCAATCCGGATACAGAAGGCGCTGAAGCTCCCTGTACCAAGAAGTTCTGATAAGATCTCAATGCAAGACCAAAGGAACCTTCACTTTCCTGATTGATTCTCTCGAACTCCGCATGACAAATAATCTGCTGATGCATATGAACAAATTCATCTTTATTACTTACCTCAAACAAATTACCTGCCCCGGAAACCGGAGGATTTAACTTACTACATAAATTTTTTAATGAGTAACAGTATGAAACAATAGCTGTATCCGAATATTTACGAACACCATTTGCATCAAACTGATTACGCATCCATTCCCGATAAATTCTTTCACTTTGTGAATTTGCCCCTACCATTTTTACTCTCCTTTACTCAAATCTTACTTTCATATATGCAATAATTTCTTCCACACAACGTTCAAATCCAAGCTTGGAACTATTCAGACATAAATCATAATTGCGAGCATCTGTCCATTCTCTTCCGGTGTGGTACTTATAATACTCTGCTCTCTGTTTGTCCATTTTAGCAATGTATTTTTCTAACTCACGCTCACTCATACTATGTTTTTTGCCGGCCATTTCCATACAAAAATCATGAGGCGCATGTACAAACACGCTGAGTACATTATCATAATCTTTTAAAACATAATCAGCACACCTTCCCATTATAACACAGGATTCTGTATCTGCCAACTGTCTAATAATTTTTGCCTGATAATTAAACAAATTGTCTCTTGATGTAAAATCATCACTGTCCGGCGGAAGCAATTCTCCTCCATATACATTCTTAGATGCCCGGAACAAACTATTTCCTTTAACCATCTCGTCGGCATTTGCAAACAGTGCTTCATTAATACCGCTTTCTTCACTGGCAAGCTTCATTAATTCTCTGTCATAATAATGAATATCCAATTTCTTAGCCAGCATTTCACCCACTGTTTTACCACCACTTCCATACTGTCTTGCGATTGTAATTACAATGTTTTTTTGCATATACCCGCCTCCCACATTGATTATATATTATTCTCCAAGATAAGCTTTCTTAATAGCATCGTTCTCCAGCAAATCAGATGCCTTACCTTCAAGTACAATATTACCGGTCTCTAAAACATATGCTCGATCTGCAATAGAAAGTGCCTTTTTGGCATTCTGTTCAACCAAAAGAACAGTCGTACCACTCTTGCTCACTTCCTGTATAATATCAAAAATCTCATTTACAAAAATAGGAGAAAGACCCATTGAAGGTTCATCCATCAAAATAATCTTCGGATGACTCATAAGAGCTCTGCCCATTGCCAGCATCTGCTGTTCACCACCACTCAAAGTACCTGCCAACTGATTCTGACGTTCTTCGAGACGCGGAAACCGTTCAAAAACAGTCTTTAGGGTCTGTTGAATCTCCTCTTTATCCTTACGGGTATAAGCACCCATTTTCAGGTTCTGCAATACGGAAAGCTGTGCAAATACTCTTCTTCCCTCAGGAACATGTGCCATTCCCATAGAAACAATCTTGTGTCCCGGAATCTTAGTAATATCTTTTCCTTCAAACAAAACAGATCCGCTTTTGGGGGCAAGCAAACCGGAAACAGTGTGCAGAATAGTGGTTTTACCCGCACCATTGGCACCGATTAGCGCAATGACTTCTCCTTCATTTACATGAAAGGATACACCCTTAATAGCCTGAATCATGCCATAATAAACCTCTATATCCTTGACTTCTAACATCATAAAATTATCCTCCGAATCGACTTGTTAGACTTACTCGCCCAAATATGCTTTGATTACTTCAGGATTATTCAAAACATCCGTAGTCTTTCCCTGGCAAAGCACATGGCCAAAGTTAAGTACTGTTAATTCCTCACAGATACCGCTTACAAGCTTCATGTCATGCTCAATCAGAAGAATGGTCATGTCGAAATGCTTACGAACAAAACGAATGGTATCCATAAGTTCCTGCGTCTCATTCGGATTCATACCCGCAGCAGGCTCATCCAATAAAAGAAGCTTAGGTTTGGTTGCCAATGCTCTTGCAATCTCTAGTTTACGCTGTTTACCATATGGCAAATTCGAAGCTAGTGTATCAGCCTCATTCTCCAAACCAAATACTTTTAACAATTCAAGTGCTTCCTGATTCATTGCCTTCTCGGTCTTATGAAACTTAGGCAAGCGAAGAATTCCTGTAAGAGTACCGTATTGTTTGTGATTATGTAAACCAACTTTAACATTGTCGAGAACAGTCAATTCTTTGAAAAGACGAATATTCTGGAATGTTCTTGCAATACCGGCACGATTAATATCAATTGTCTTCTTGCCGGTAATATTCTGGCCATCCAAAGTAATAATACCTTCACTGGGCTTGTAAACACCGGTAAGCAGATTGAAAACGGTTGTCTTGCCTGCACCATTCGGTCCGATTAATCCATATAATCTGCCCTTTTCAATCGTAATGTTAAAATCATCTACTGCGCGAAGACCACCAAAGGAGATGCTCAAATTCTTTACTTCCAAAATTGCCATCTTACTGAACCTCCTTTGATACATTTTTTTTACCAAGCTTTGTCTTGACCGATGCCGCAACCTTCTCTCGCCACTCAAGACATGCAGGAGCCCAGTTAAAGAGCATAATTACAATCAAAACAATTGCGTAAATCAACATACGGGAATCACTCACTACACCACGCAAAAGTTCAGGCAACAAAGTAAGTACAACTGCCGCGATTACAGAACCACGAATATTACCCATACCACCAAGCACAACAAATACCAGGATCATAATGGACTGATTATAACCAAAGTTTTTCGGCAAGGCAGTCAGTGTAGACAGATTATGTGCATAAAGCACACCGGCAACACCTGCCAAAGCAGCAGAAATACTAAATGCCATTAATTTATATTTGGTCACAGGGATACCTACGGATTCTGCCGCAATCGTATTATCTCTGATAGCCATAATTGCGCGACCATCTCTGGAATGAATCAAATTTAATACGATTAATAATGTCACCACTAACAAAATGATTCCGACTGTGAAATTTGAATCATTAGGGGTGCCGGTAATTCCCTGCGCACCGTTAATAATAATATTATCCGAATTCTCCATATTTAAATCCAGGGAATTTTTCATGGAGAAATGTACTCCGTTTTCATCAATACCAAGATAAAGAATATTAACAATATTCTTTATAATCTCACCAAATGCCAAAGTCACAATAGCAAGGTAATCTCCCTTAAGACGAAGTACGGGAATACCGATTAACAGACCAAAAAGACCTGCTAATGCTGCACCAATCAAAATAGCAATCAGGAAACGTACTCCTGCAGGCATACCGGGGACAAACATCTTCATACACTTTGAAAAGAATGCACTGGAAAATGCACCCACACACATAAAACCTGCATGTCCAAGGCTAAGTTCTCCCAAAATACCTACGGTAAGATTTAGAGATACTGCAGCAATGGCATATACACACATAGGTACCAACAGACCCTTCATCAAACTACTGATATTACCTGTACTTATTAAAATTTGAACAATTATGTATGCAATAACAACTATGCCGATTGTAATCAAATTACTACGAACTGTCTTCTTCATATCTGTCTCTTTCCTCCTACCTTATCTATCAGACTTTTTCCTGAATGTTTTTACCCAACAGTCCGGTAGGTTTTACAAGAAGTACTACAATCAGAACCGCAAATACAATTGCATCTGCCATCTGAGAATTAATATAAGCCTGACTAAAAATCTGAATAACTCCCAATAAAATACCGCCAATAAATGCACCGGGAATAGAACCAATGCCGCCAAATACTGCGGCTACAAATGCTTTAATACCAGGCATCGAACCGGTGTAAGGTGTTAAAGAAGGGTATGCAGAACACAACAAAACACCTGCAATTGCAGCCAATGCAGAACCGATGGCAAAGGTCAATGAAATGGTTCCGTTTACATTAATACCCATCAACTGAGCAGCTCCCTTATCCTCTGAAACCGCCAGCATTGCCTGTCCCATCTTTGTCTTATTAATAAAAAGCATCAAAGCAATCATAATTACAATACAGGATACAATGGTTACAATAGTTACACCGCTGATAACAATCTCACCATCAGCAAGTTTTACTGCTTCCATATCAACAACTGATGTAAAAGATTTCGCATTTGCTCCAAAAATTAAAAGTGCAATATTTTGCAAAAAATAACTCACGCCAATTGCGGTAATCAATACTGCCAGAGGTGAAGAAGCCTTTCGCAAAGGCTTATAGGCAATTTTTTCAATGGTAATACCAAGAACGGTACACACCACTACGGATACCAAAATTCCTAAAAGAGGATGCATTCCCATTGTGCTACAGATTGTATAGCAAGTGAAACCACCTACCATAATTACATCACCATGGGCAAAGTTCAACATCTTCGCAATTCCGTATACCATGGTGTAACCCAATGCAATCAATGCATATACACTTCCTAAACTGATGCCGTTTATTAAATACGTTATAAAGCTCATAAAAACCTCCATCTGTTCAAAAATACACTCTTTTAAGTATAACAGACAGGTTCATTTCCCGCAAGCAAATTACGAAAAAACAGATAAATTTCTCTAAAAAAATCTCTATATTTTTTACATTCTCAACAATTTCAAAATTCTATATAAAAAAGGTTGCCTGAAATTAATCAGACAACCTTTTCAAAATCATTCTATTATTTACTATTACATAGCGGAGTAAACGCCATCCTTAATTACAACTGCCATAGGAGCCTTGTTTACCTCACCGGTAGCCTGCCATGTCATACCCTTACCGGTAACACCATCATAGCTGATAGTGGTCATAACACCCTTAAGTGCATCACCAAGCTCAGAAACGCTCATGGAAGGAGTTGCATTTACACTCTCAAGAGCAGCCTTGATAATGTAAACAGCATCGTAACCGTCTGCAGCAAACTGGTTAGGAGTCTCACCGTACTTAGCTTCATAAGCAGCAGTGAAATCCTTACTAGCCTGATCTTCAGAGTCAGCAGCAAAAGGAGTTAAAAGCATAACGCCCTCAGCAAGAGCAGTATCAAAGTTCTCAACACCAAGGATACCATCCATACCATCACAAGAAAACCACTTAGGAGCATAACCCATGCCATTTGCCTGAGTCAGAATCAAAGCAGACTCCTGATAGTAAATGGGAAGGAATACCAAATCAGCGCCAGCCTCTTTAGCCTTCTGAAGCTGTACAGAGAAATCAGTCTTGTTGTCAGCGGTAAATGCCTCTGCAGCAACAATTTCAAAGCTCTGTCCCTCAGCACCCTTTACAAAACTCTCATAGATACCGGAAGAATACACATCAGAGCTGTCATAGATAACAGCTACCTTAGTTGCAAGATTGTTCTCACCGATGTACTGAGCAGAAGCAGCACCCTGGTTAGGATCAGAGAAACATACCTGGAATGCATTGTCATACTGAGCACATTTTACAGCGGAACCGGAAGGAGTGATCTGGAACATATTATCCTCATGAGTCTTCTCTCCTACTGCGATACAGGGAGTGGAAGTTACTGCACCAATAATCATCTGTGCGCCCCAGTCCTTAACAGTGTTGTAAGCATTGATTGCCTTCTCAGCATCATGCTCATCATCCTGGAAATTCAGTGCCAGCTGATAACCGTTTACGCCACCTGCAGCGTTAATCTCATCAACTGCCATCTGTGCAGCATTCATTACATTGGTACCATAGATAGCAGCACCACCGGTAATAGGTCCGATACCACCAATCTTAAATACCTCACCGGATACAACTTCAGCTGCACCGGAATCAGCTGCTGCAGAGCTGCTCTCTGCAGGTGCCTCTGTAGCACCACATCCTGCCATAGCCATAACCATTGCGGAAGCTACAGCAACACTTACGAGTTTCTTAAACTTTTTCATAACATTTCCTCCTTGTGTCTGCGCATTTATACGCAGCCTTTTCAGAATATCATTCATTGTATGCATTGCATTTATGTATACAATTATTCTAGAATATACTCCATTCTTCTTTTTTTGTCAATAAGTTATTTATAAAAAAAATAATAAATATTATGCTCTTACCTATATTTACACAACTAAATGGGCATACTGAAACCGTGTAACAACATTAAGCAAACAATTTTCCGAATTAAAGAGGAGGACATGCAATGAAAGTTTTTGATTGCACTGCGCTGACAATTGCCATTATCGGCGCAATAAACTGGGGGCTTATCGGCCTTTTCCAATTTAATCTGGTTTCTTTCCTTTTCGGCGATATGTCACTTTTATCCCGCATTGTCTATATTCTTGTAGGTCTGTGCGGATTATATCTTGTTACCTTCTATATGAGATTATCAGACAGAAGCGTCGATTAACGAAACTATGATTCACACAAAAAAGGGGCTGTCGCACTAAGAATTTAGTGCGCAGCTCCTTTTCTGTGCATAAAATAACTGCCGAACTCTCGAAAGAATCCGGCAGTTGGTGTAAAATATAGTTATGCGACTAACTCAAATTTTACAAAAAGATTATACAACATCTTCTCTGTATTATCAAATCAAACTTCCGCTGGA
>SVFL01000065.1 GCA_015056885.1 Lachnospiraceae bacterium | reverse complement strand
GTCCGCCACTAAGTAATCTCAAGATTTGACCGAAGTCTCGTCAGCGAAATTACTCCGTTCGACTTGCATGTGTTAAGCACGCCGCCAGCGTTCATCCTGAGCCAGGATCAAACTCTCATGTTAAATGATTACAACATAGTTGTTTGTCCTGCCAGATGTCATCTGGCATTACTGTTTTTAGGTTGCGATATTCCCATCACGTATGATGGTCTTTATCACTTGTTCTCTGAATTTTCTTTTGCTGCTATAGCGCAGCTCTTGGAATTTTCAGGGTTGCATTGCTGTTTATTTGTCAAGGTTCATATCGAACACTCTGTGTTCGTCGTTGTTGCTTTTGTTTCAGCAGCAACTCTGTTATCTTATCACAGGAGTTTTGCTTTGTCAACAACTTTTTTATTTTTTTGAAGAAACTTTTTATCTGGTTTTCAGAGTCTTATTTCTTCACTGTCGCATCAGGTTTTCCCTGACGACAAAAATGAGTATATCACCACCCCTTCTACTTGTCAACACTTAATTTGTATTTTTTTGTAATTTTTTGCACAATTATTAAAAAAACGCAAAAAAGCCCGTTTTATGGGCTTTTTGCTTTAGTTTGGTAGTGTATTAAACGCCTTATTTACAGTTTTTATTGCTACAAAAGCTGAATTGTGTATGTTTTTAACTCATTTTTCAGACTAAGAGTAAGACTCTGTATATCCGATACATCTACCTCTATCAAAAGAATCACTTCTTTGGATACTCCCGGTTCAAGCATTCCCATATAGGTAGAAAGATCATTTGCCAGAAGTGTTGTAAGTGTAGTGCGGGTATAGGACTCATTTACCGTCAACCGATAGTTATCACGTCTGTCCAACAGATTAATCTCCTGTGCTTCAGAAGAATCATTAACCAACTCAAATTTAGTCACCAGAAGATTCTTGCCCTCTGACGCTTCTATTGTAAAATAAGGATTATCCTCTTCCTGATAACTTTGAGACAAATCATATCCTACATAAGAAACTCTGACTCCCTCCGGCAACTCGAGAAACTCTTCCACACTCGACACCGCATTTTCATCCTCCGTATTTTGATCCGGCATCTCCGGTTCTACAGGTTTTGTTACCTCCGGTTCTTTTGGCAGTTCCGGTTCAGGCATTACCACCTCCGGTGCTTTCTCAACTTCTGATGTACCTTCTACAATAGTTTCCTCATCCACCTGATCCAGATCAACCAGTCGGCTTCTATTATTAGCATCATACTTCAATAGAGTAACCGCTGCATACTCGCCAATAACCTTAGCCTGTTCATCTGTCAAATCAGGAAACTCACTATTACATCCACCTAATAATAAAGGAATCATGCATACAACTGCCACTATCTTCTTTTTCATATATGACACTCCTTACACTTCATTTACTTCCTGGTGCTGCAATTTATCACGATTACGCTCAAGCACCATATAAATACCTGCAATCATTAATGCAAGTACACCCACCGCAAAAAACAAAATTGTTTTCTGCAAAGTATTGGCACCCATAAAATCATATACTACAAGTTTAACACAAACCGCCAAAGAAAGCACTAATCCATAAATTCTTACGTTTTTTCTCTGTATTACAAATCCGGCTCCCACACAACCTAACGCAATAATCATTAGCAGAATACTGTTTACAATCGGATACCCCGTTCGAACCACCAGCCCCATATAAGTAAGGAACACAGATAGAATTAACGGTTTGCACTTAAACTCCAGATGATACTTTTCCCGGAAACATACCACTATTGTTGATACGCCAAAAATCAACATACACAAATATGTAAGATATGAATTACGATATATCGGATTAATCAACAATAAATATGCTACTACTTGTCCCATCAGAGCCAATATATTATGTACAACAATACCTTTACCGTGCCATCTTTCTACATTATTAAAGATAAGCATACTTACAAACATAATTCCTACGAATACGGGCAGTTCCAACATCGGCAACATATGCCATGCGCAATAAAAGGCAATTGTATATGTAAGAAGTACTTCAAAATAGGTTTTCCAATAATTGATACACAGTACACTTAACACTAACCCAACAAACAGAGGTACAGCATAAGAATTCTCCCAATCGATCAAAACGATTACACAGCAAAATGCCGTCAGCACCGAATCACTGCAACACAACATCTGCCTCTTGGTAAATGAAAGCACCTTGGATGCTATCAAAAGCACCAATAAGCATAAGTAGAATTCTACATCCGTATTGCTTCCGCCATGAATCACGAAAACAAGCAAATTAAGCAAATACCATATAAACCACTTTTCCTGCTTTGCTTTTAATGCAAGCATAGGAATCACACAAATCAAAACAGCTATCGCAGAACATATCAGTCTGGGAATCAAAAAGGGATGTTCTGCCACTCCGTCCCTTCCCACCATGCCGATAAAATCTGTGGTACATGCAATCAAAAAGGCGTAACAAAGTGTTGATAAGCCATACGTTATACAAATTCCGGAATTGCAATCCATCGTTGCATCCGGTATCTGTCTATATGTGTAACGCACTTGCATAACAAAAATAAATTGCATTATTACAATAGACATTGCCACAAACAGCGGATAGTGCCACATCTCTCCAACGGAATTATAGAGCCCGTCAGAATCCGTCCAATTAAAGTAGGCTAAAACAGTAAATACCGTATTTAAAGCCATGTGCGTAATCTGAATCGCCGTATGTGCCTTTTTTACCGGAACAAACAGACACATGAGATTCACAATAAAAGCAATCAATGAAATAGTCACAAACTCCGCCTGGCCAATCACACCATTGGTAGCACTACCGTCCACCACCATCAAAATACTTATATAAGTTGCAGCCATACCCAAAATCCGATACGCCGCCGCATCTCTTTTCCGACTCAGCAACAGAACTACCAACGTTATAAATAAGGTAATCCCTAATGCAACCCATTGATTAAAATTCTTAAGAGCAAGATAATTAACCAGTGTAGATATATACAAACCACCGATTCCGACGGCAGACAAAGTCATGCCCAAACGAGGGAAACGACGATATACCAGCAATTCTGCCAAAAGCATTACCAGCAGACAACCGGCATACATAATCATCCCCTTTAACATACCGGTCATAAAATACATGCCCAACATTACCAGCGCAGACAAAATAAACACACTGCCTACAATACTTAACACCGTTGCTCCCACCGCAAACTCCGCCGTATTCTTTGGTTGTTTTATCTTCTGAGGCTGCGCTACACTCTGCACTGCCTGCTGTGGACGCGGGTGAACCGGCTCCGGCTGAGGCTGCGCTACTACCTGCGGTACAGATTGCTCCTGGGGCTGTGCTATTACCTGCGGTACAGGTTGCTCCTGAGGCTTCTCTTCATCCTGTAACACAGGTTGTGCCTGGGGCTTCTCTACCGCTTGTTGCACAGGCTGCATCTGCATGCTCTGCTGCAACTGTCGATTCAAATAATCCATATTATTGCGGTAAGTCTGCTCGTTACGGTTTAACTCCTCCACCAAGGCATTCGCCTGCTGTCTTTGCCCCGCTATACGTTTCTTCATATTCAATAAATATATCGTGAAATTAGGGTCCTGCGACTCCTTTATAAGTCGCTCTACTCGTTCTTCCAAATTGTCCAATTCATTAAAATACATCTTTTGTCCTCATCTAATTTTCAATGCTAATTACATGTCTTCAACCAGGTATTTCTCATATCTGGCAGTGTCCTGATTGTCACAGTGCACTTTCAGATAAATTCCATCTTCCCTGTACTCCTGTTCCAGGACAACTGCTTGTTCCATAAGACGGGATGCAATACCTCCCTGCTCGTAAGGAATCAAAAATGCTCTTTCTTGCTGTCCCTCATAAAGTTTTTTCTGAATCAGCTCTGTCAACTCCCGAATACCAATACCGGCTCCGGCCGCCATATGAATACTATTCTCTGATACACGGGGAAGCAAATCCATCTGACATTTATCAGCTTTATTATACACTATAATCTGAGAAATGTCTCCTATTTTTAATTCCTTCAGTGTCTCCCGGGTCACTTCCATCTGGTGACGATAATCCTCATCCGAAAAATCCACCACCTGTACCAGAAGCTGAGCATAACGCACCTCATCAAGAGTAGAACGAAACGCCTTGACCAGACCATGAGGCAACTTGTGTATAAATCCTACCGTATCTGACAAGAAAAAAGGACGTCCATCACCCGGATCAATATTTCTCACACTGGTTTCCAACGTTGCAAATAGCATATCCTGTTCCAACACCTGTTTATCCGGCACCTTGCCATACTCTGTAAGCATCCGGTTTAAGATCGTAGATTTCCCTGCATTGGTATATCCCACCAATGCCACCTGCGGAATTCTGGATGCATTACGTTTTTTCCTCTGTGTGTCCCTTGTGCGTTCCACCACCTCAAGTTCTTTTTTGAGTTCCGAAATTCGATGCTCAATTTTTCTTCTGTCCAACTCCAACTGTTTCTCACCGGAACCCTTGTTACTCATACTGCCACCGGTGCCGCCCTGTCTTCCCAAAGAAGTACGCATACCAACCAGTCGTGGCAACAAATACTGAAGACGAGCCATCTCCACTTGCAGACGCGCCTCTCCAGTCCTCGCACGCAACGCAAAAATATCCAAAATCAGTCCTGTTCTGTCCATAATCGGCAAATCCAGTTCTTGGGTCAGATTGCGAATCTGTGACGGGGAAAGAGTATTATCAAAAATAATCTCCTCTGCACCACATTCATCTGCGTATTCTCTTACCTCTGCAACTTTTCCCGTACCAATATAGAATGCTTTATTGACACTTTCCATCCGTTGCGTAACAATGCCAACCGCCCGTTTACCACAGGCCTCAGCCAGACTTTTCAACTCCAACATAGATCGGTCAAAATCATCTTCCTCTCCCGTATCAGCACCCACAAGCAACACTCTTATCATTTCTTCCATAAACTACTCCTGTACCGTCTCCAATGTAAACCAAAACAGTACACCCTTCTCCTGATTTTCCACACCATAATTCTGATGCATTGACTCTACAATCGCCTTCACTATAGACAGCCCAACTCCGCTGCCACCATAAGCTCTTGTTCTTGCTTTATCAACCTTATAAAACTTCTCCCAGATATGCTCCAGCGAATCCTCCGGTATCTGTGCTCCCGTATTGAACACCTCCACCCGCACCAACCCTTTTTCCTGCACCAGACGCACCTCTATTATTTTGTCTCCCGCACAATGATTTACTGCATTGGTAAAATAATTCATAAAAATTTCTTCTACCTTAAATTCATCTGCCCATACATAAAGCGGACCATATTCGTCCATACGAACTGTTATTCCAGCCGTCTTAGTCAGAATTTCCGCAGAAGAAATATAATTCCGAACTAATGCCGTGAGGTCAAAACGCTCCATATCTACCACATCATTACCAAATTCCAGCTGGTTCAGGGTTAAAAGTTTCTTTACCATAGTATTCATTTTGGCAGCTTCGTCTATGATAACTTCACAATAAAAATCCTTGTCTGCCGCATCATCGCTGATGCCCTCCTGCAAACCCTCCGCATATCCCTGAATCAATGCAATGGGTGTCTTAAGTTCATGGGAAACATTTGCCAGAAATTCCTTGCGCATCTCATCTATCTGTTCACGCTTCTCAATATCACGTTTTAATTCGTTATTAGCTGTCTTAAGCTCTGAAACGGAACGCTCCAAAGATGCAGACAACATATTGATATTTTCTCCCAGCACATCAATCTCATTGCGAACACCGGATGCTTTACGCTTTTTTCCATCATATTTTGCCTCAAAATCCAGATGTACCATTCGCTCAGAAATCTCACCTAATTGCAAAATGGGCCGAGTCACCCTATGAGTCACCAACCAGATAACAATTCCACCTAAAAAGGCACCTGCAATTCCTACGTAAGACAAAAAGCGATTTGCCATGTCTGCACTCTCACGTATACTCTCAAGGGGCGTCCGCATAATAAACGAAATACCGGAAGTAAGTCTTCCGTACATCTCCAGATACTCACCGTCTCCCTGACCGGAAATCTGAATCACATAATCTCCGCCTTGTTCAATCACCTGCACCGGTTCCACAGGCATGTGAAACAAATACCGAAATAATCTGTCCTCTAACTGTCGCCCTCCGTTTTGAGAAACATATTTTATCTGTGAATTTACATCCATAACACAAATGGTAATATTTGATTTCAGGCAAACTTCCTCAAGCTCCCGCACAAATTCCGGTGTGCCGTAGCTGTCCTGATTTGCCGCCTGCTGTATAGTCTCATAAGCATTATAGATAATCTTCTGCTTCTCATTCATGTAATACTTCTCCAAAAAGAGAGTATTCGCCAACCAGCAGATTAACACAACACTCGCCATTAAAGTGATAAAAATCAAAGCAAACTGTATTCGAATAGAGAAAATCTTAGATTTTTTCGCCATCATCAATGTCCTTTAATATTCACCAGTTTATAAAATCCCGTCACAGCCATTGTAGCAAAAACAGGCACACTGGTATATAGATATCTCGCCCGGCCTTCAAACAACATTACAAACAAAAACACACCGATAAAGGTCAGAATTAACACCGTACTTATCTGCAACTCACAGGAACCATCCCTTTCTGCATCTGTACGCTTACGCAATGCCTGCAGCGCTCTAAGTAGTACCATGCCTGCCTCCACAAGTATCCCCACTAATACAAACAGCCATACTCCGTGACTTATGGTAACAAATTGCAAATAATTATCACCCTCCAGCCAATAAAAATCCCGCAGGGGTTCCTTCAACGAACTGTCCGTAAGATTCTCATATGGTTTGGCATTAAAAAATCCTTCCTGATACCATGAAAAGGTCCCATCATTATAAGTCATAACCTGTTTGCGAAGCCAAAAGTCCAAAAGTCCCATAAATCCCTTTTCTGCAATACGGTCTTTAATGCCCTCCAAAACAAATTCTTCTCGCTGTTCTCTGGGTTGTCCTGCAAAATTCTGCACAATATCATAACCATCTTTCGAACATGCTCCGGTGGATTCCTCATTCAAACCATCGTACAAAAAACCCGTCCAACCGATATCCATATCATAGTCATACTCATAATCAATCGCACTATACATTCCATTTCTACAACAGACTGCCAATGCAATTCCGCATGCCAGTACCGCCATACGAACTGCCAATTCCTTCATACGCGCAACTGCATTTTGCCCCTGCAGCATCACCCAGATGCAATCCACAATCACAATGGCAATCAGCGTCACATAACAAGTGGCCTTCATAATACCGCCCAACATCCCCACCAGACATACCATAAACCACAGCAGATATTTCCACCGGGACTTCATCTGTAAAAACACCACATACAGGAAAAGCGTAAGAATCGGAAAAGCAATCGGTGCCGCATCCGTATAAGGTATTACCTTCCAAGGGGAAAGTCCCAGTAAAATCATGTTTACAATCAAAACCAAACCGGACAGCCCTACATTTTTGCTGATAAGAAGTACCGTCATAGCAGTCAAAAACACTGTCAATGCATGCATAGCACACTGAAACTGAATCCAGATGAATTCCGGATTGTAGGGATACCCCTTCCATTCACTTGCAAAACTGTACAATTCATGCAACAGCCACGTTATCGGTACGTTATTGGTAAAAATATAATAATAGTCATCATATCCCAAGTCCTTGCCTTCATAAAGCCATCTGGCAGAATTGGCCACCATACCGCAATCCCATCCGCCATAAAAAGGGATACACATAGACACCTGAACATTTGCCATATAAAACCATATGACGGATATAAATGCAATTCCCACAAACCCCGCAACCGTATACTTATTCACAGGAATTTTTCTGGCAAAATATATGATTATAAGAAAAGTAAGTACACCTATAAGTGTCAGTGCTAACATGACCCTATTTCCATAAAGTGCATATATCTTATGATCCGGATTGTAATTCATGTTATTACCGTACATGATTACATGATAAAAAACCGGAAAAAATAACATAAGCAACATGGCTGCAAATGCGGCCATACTTATGTTTTTGAGTTTCATAACATTTCCTCCATATGCTTGTCAATCTTATTGGGCATTATAACACAGATACGAGAGTTTTACCAACTACTTTCATCTGTCCCCAAATCTATTATAAAGTCTTTCTTTGCAATAATCAACAAAAGCAACCGTTCATCTTTATTTCAAAGATTACGGTTGCTTTTACGATTAAAGTAGCTCAAATATATTTTACTTAGGTGCCATCAAAATCTTACCGGTTCCGCGATAAACATTTACCAAACCCTCACCGGATGCAGCTGAGCCAAGCAAAGATTTACCGGAACGCTCGGTGGTAAACTGCAAATCTGCAGACCAACATACAGCCATATTTCCATCAATTTTGATGCAGTCATTCTCCAGAATAATCTCATAAAGCTCTTCTCTGGGGCAACGGCTCTGCAACACTGCATAACCACTTCCCATAAGCTTCAGATTGAATAATCCCTCACCGCCGGCTACCGCTGAGGATAAATTAGTACGCATCTGAACCTCATCCCTTACCTCGTCGTCACAGCAAATGAACATCCCATCGTCACAGCACAAACCGCACCACTCATCTACCTTTTCAATAATGGGATAATAGTATGTAGGCTCGCACACCACCATACCGGTTCCTTTGTAAAGGGGCTTGATGGGAGCATCACCGGTCACCTTGGACTTAAACATCTTCCCCATCATATCACCCACTCCGGTAACACCGGTGGTCTGCGCCACATTACCTGTCATAAACTGCATAGCGCCGGGCTTTAATCTTACTGCATTATCCTGCAATTCAATGAGTACCTGCTTTACCGTGCAATTGGTCTTGGACATATAGTAAGATGCCGCTGCACTACCCGGCGTCACAGACATGTCCTTGTTGTGCTGGAACACGGTAAATACACCTTTCTGCTCCAAAATAGAAATATTATCATTGTCCTGTACAAAATTCTTGATTTTTACCATTTTAACCCTCTCCACTTTTTATATTCTGAGCAATGTTCTTACTCATGATATTATTGTATATGAGAGATGGTGAAAAATAAATTACAAAAGTAGCACGAATAAGGGCGTTATTGTGCGGATAGTGATATGTTACGAATAATTTCTAGTATTTCACTTTAAAGCCTTTTTCCTTATCCAATTGATACAATACTTTATCAATTTTTGCAAAAGGAATTTCCGGGCATCTCTCCTGCCGGTAATGATAGCAGTCTGCAATATATTTCATATACAAATTTACAAGTATTTCCACCTTAACTGTGTACTTCGGATAGCCTTCTCCATACAGCTCCCTATATGCCCTCTGATCGATAATAGGGTATATCTCGGGAAAATAAAAATGCAAAACCGTACTTGCCATGGGAAGCTGCATCCCTTTAGAGCACAGCAAAAGTTCAACCACCCGTTCGGTTAATTCACTCTCCGCAGCCTCCATAGGCGTCTTGATGAATTCCAATTCATAAAGAGCATCAATCAACTTCGCTTCTATCTGCGGCCTGCGATTCATTTTCCACAACACAATTTCATTTATGATATCCTTGTTCTCCCGATAATCTGTTTTATCTACCTTGGATATCCTGTTCATAATTTCGGTTTCATCGTCATATGTAAATCGGTTAAGAATTTCTTGATAATCCATTGTACCTCTCCATAAATTAGTAATATAACAAAAACCTTCCCTGTACTTTGACCGGTGCGGGAAGGCTTTTGTTTTCCATATTGGTCAACCACTCTGTGGCGATTGCCTTTTGTTAATTAATTATATCAAAAATCAAGAGTATTACAAGTAATTTTTCATAACATAACCTGAAATGAAATATCAAGAACTTTTTAGTCCCCCTGCATTTCGTTGCACGAAAAAGACCACTGTAGATTTTATTCTACAATGGCTTTTTTTCATCTGCAAACTCGTGTCCAAACTGAAATTTGTACCTGTCCTAAGCTTTAACAATTTTAGGCTTATACATATTCATCCCTATTTTACTTATCGCTTTTTTATAATCTTCCACATTAAAATTATCTGCTGTTGATAAAATGGCATATTCACCAGTTACATCTACCAAGTGATGTCCTGTATCCCTAAATCCGTTTCGCTCATAAAATTCCATTCGTTTTACACGTTGCTCATAATTATCAGCATTTTCATCAAGTGGTTCTATATTAAGTGTAATCTCTTTATTACCACTCATTTCGCTTAAATGTTTTATCATCAATGTTCCATAGCCTTTGGAGCGAATCTTATCATTAACTGCCAGATACAAGACATACATCATCTTGTCTGTACTTGAAGTATAGGAAATACCACAAAACAAGTCATTATCATAATGAGCAAGATAATCTATTCCTTTCCTGCAAGCCATAAGTCGCAATATCCAAAATGGATATTGTTCTTCTTTTGGAAATGCTCTTTTTTGCAATTCTTTCTGCTTGAGATAATCTTTCGCAAAAATACTAACATTCTTCGTTTGCATACTGTTTATACCTCTCATATAGTCTTAGCAGATATACCACACAAATTACTGTTGTTCCAAATTCCGCAAAGAAGATTGCCCACCATACACCATTTCCACCAACAACTAGTGGAAACAAGTATAGAAACGCTCCGTTTAAGATGAGTCCTCTTAACAAAGAAACAAGGCTTGCCATTTTCGCCTGCGTAATGGATTGAAGATAATAGGTTGTAAAAGTGTTCACTGCAAGCGGAATAAACGAAAGTGCATACACTCTTAAAATATATGGTGTAACTTCGGCAACTTCTGGTGTCATTTTCATAAAAATGCTTGTTACCTCTATTGGAAATGCTACACATACCGCAGTAAAAAGGATACCAAATAATACAGCAGTTTTCATTCCCAAGCCTTCTGCTTTCCAGTAACGATTTACATTTCCTGCACCATAGTTCTCCGATACAATGGGCTGTGCCGCCTGTCCGATACCAGAAAATATACTTAAGAACAAGGCTGATACCGTACCAAGTACACCATACACCGCAAGTGATGGTGCTCCACAATATTTCATAATCTGATTATTCGCAATAAAGGATACTGCTATAACAGACAAAGCACCAATGCCAGAGCCAAATCCCACCATAACGATTTTCTTAAACGCAGGCAACCAATGGTGTGGTTTCACCAACTTAAGAGATGTCTTTTTTAATAAAATATAAATCAGTAAAAGCATTGCCTGTGTCATAGAACCAAGCACCGTAGCAATAGCAGCTCCTGCAATTCCCATATTTAACGGAAACACCAACAACCAGTCACCTACAATATTTACTGCTCCACCAATCAAAGTGGAACACATCACGTATTTAGGTGAACCATCGGTTCTAATGAATGCTCCTAAAAATGCAGTAATAACAAAAGATGGTAGACATGCAAAAATCCATGCTCCATATTCTTTTGCATAGGGCATTAACACTTCATCCGCACCACATAACCTATAAAAATCATTTTGAATCAGATTTCCTATGCCCCATACAACAAAGGTTATCAGCATTACTAAACAGACGGCTGACGTAAAATAAGCATTCCCTTTTTCTTCATTTCCTTCCCCTTTTGCCTGGCTTCGCAGTACGCATCCGCCAATACCACACAACAATGCAATAAAATTTGCAATAGAAAAAATGGGAAGCACCACAGCACAGGCTGCCGTTCCATCTGCACCAACGCCTTGACCTATCGCTATTGTATCTACAAGACTATATGCGGCAACTGCAATCGCACTACTGATAGCAGGTATCAAAAATTTCAAAAATAGCTTCTTTACATCATCTTTTAACAGGTTCATTTACTTTTCAGCCTCCAGTTCTTCCTCAAAGGCTTCTTTTAAACTTTCCCCAAAGTATTCAATTACTTCAATAAATTCATCCGAATATTTGTCTAACGTTTTCTTTAACGCTTTATCCTCTGCTTTGTATAAAAAGCTCATAAAGGATTTTGCATACTCCCTGCCTGCATCTGTAAGCATAATGTTCATTTCTCTGCGTTTTCCCTGAATCGGTGTCTGTGTCAGTAATCCTTCCTTTTCCCAACGCTTTACAATCGTATTTACAGTAGTCTTTGGCACAAGCCACTCCTGTGATATTTCTCTTTGTGAATGAGGCTTACTGTCATCCAACGCATACATAACCGATAATTCTGCATCAGAAATCTTTTTTCGTCCTTCATTCAAATAATACACTTCGTCAATGTTATATAAAGCAAGTATCAGCCTTCTTGCAATGTCACGCATGATTACCTCTCCTTTTTAAAGTTCAATTTCGTACTTTCGTAAGTATAGTCCGATATCGTATTTTTGTCAACAGAAAAACCCAAATGAAAATATAAAAACTTTCATCTGGGTCTATCGTTTTTTATCAATGCGTAAAATTCAAATTTCATTTATATAATAGCCTTTAGTATCAATACTATTACAATCCCCCATACTATCACAATTGGAATAGCATAATACCACTTCTTAGGCTTTCCATCTTGCCACATACCTTCTGCTTGTCTGCGATTATTTTCAAGCACATCGCTCGGAATAAATTTGATTGTTAATGCTACAAGCATAGGTAATAAAATCACATCATCCAAATACCCAAGCACGGGAATAAAATCTGGAACTAAATCAACTGGAGAAAGTGCATATGCTACTGTAATTCCTGCAAATATCTTAGCAATTATTGGCGTATTATCATCCTTTAATGCTAAAAACAATGCAGGTATATCCGTTTTCAGTTTCTTTGCTCTTGCTTTCAAATCCATTTACAAATCACCGCCAAATTCAAATTCATGCGTGCTTTCAATCTCTCTGTAAGACTGAATTTTCACAGTCTGTCTAATCACTTATTTGCAATATACTTTGTTCCTGTCAGGAAACACAAACCAGGTATTCTGATACTAATTTCGCAACAAATAAATGTCATCAAATAAGACAAAAGTACCGGGCCTATAAACAAGATAATGGTTGTATTTCCAACAAAACCATATAATATGTACTGAAATAAAACAACCCAGATAAAATGATAGATATAAAATAGAAATGACCTTTTATTCATATAATCCGAAGTTTTACCTCCAAAATTTAAATATCTTTTTGCTAAGCCTATTAAAGCAATTACCA
>SVFL01000064.1 GCA_015056885.1 Lachnospiraceae bacterium | reverse complement strand
GTCCGCCACTAAGTAATCTCAAGATTTGACCGAAGTCTCGTCAGCGAAATTACTCCGTTCGACTTGCATGTGTTAAGCACGCCGCCAGCGTTCATCCTGAGCCAGGATCAAACTCTCATGTTAAATGGTTACAACATAGTTGTTTGTCCTGCCAGATGTCATCTGGCATTACTGTTTTTAGGTTGCGATATTCCCATCACGAATGATGGTCTTTATCACTTGTTCTCTGAATTTTCTTTTGCTGCTATAGCGCAGCTCTTGGAATTTTCAGGGTTGCATTGCTGTTTATTTGTCAAGGTTCAAGCAAAGCGGTGTTTTGTGCAAGAACATTTTGGGGAAGCTTGCTTACGAAAAATGTTTCTTGTGCAAAAGACCATTGTGCGACAGCACACAGCGAACAAGTTTTACTTGCGAGCTGGCTTTGCATTCTGCAGGATTTAACCTGCAAACGGAGAAGGAGGGATTTGAACCCTCGCGCCGCTATTAACGACCTGCACCCTTTCCAGGGGTGTCCCTTCGACCTCTTGGGTACTTCTCCACGTCGACTCGATACTACTTTATGCGCTTGTCGTTTAAAGCAACGAGAGTTTTTGATACATATCCCAATACTCTCTAACGGAGAGAGTGGGATTCGAACCCACGCGCCCTTGCGGACAAACGGTTTTCAAGACCGCCTCGTTATGACCACTTCGATATCTCTCCATGAATCCGCTCATCAGCGGCAAGGATTATTCTATCAAAAATAGTATTTCCTGTCAACAGGTTTTTCTAAAAAATTATCAAAAATTTAAAATTGTGCTTTTTTATTGATTTTTACGCATAAAACACCATCTGTTATGCTTTGTCTCCATCCTCCAAACCTTCCGGTTTTTTATTCGGATCCAACAAAAGCTGTGCGTAAATTCCACCCAGTTCATTAAGCCCCTCAGCAATCAAACCGGCAAAAGTCACTGCTCCCGCATATTTCAAATGTGTATTGTCTTTTTTGCCCTCCGGACAACTTGCATAGGTATTCGGCTCAATATTCATAAACCATTCAACGGTTTTAGACGCCCCAGCTTCATTCATTATTTTACGGCTTTTCGTATACAAATCAATTAAAGGCACCTCTTCTTCAGCTGCTACATTCTTAATTGCCTCCACATAAGGACCATGTGCACCTTCCCCAAGAACACCATCATCTTCAAAACATCTCCGTTCTAACGGAGTAATCAGTACAGGATATGCTCCATGCTTACGTGCTACATTTATAAATATACGAAGATTATCATCAAATGTAGAACCGGGAATAGTATATCTGGTTGGATCATGATCTTTTTCATCATTATGTCCAAACTGAACAAACAAAAAATCGCCCTCTCCAATAGACTCATCTATTTTAGCCAGACGTCCTTCATCCATAAAACTTTTGGTACTTCTACCATTTTTAGCATGATTATATACTTGTATATCTTCTGTCAAATATAAAGATAACACCTGACCAATACCGGTCTGAGGATATGTTGTTATATCATTTGTCTGTACAGTGGAATCCCCTGCCCAAAAAATTCGCGTCATAAATTACCTCCTA
This sequence comes from Lachnospiraceae bacterium, assembly GCA_015056885.1. Lineage (GTDB taxonomy): Bacteria > Bacillota > Clostridia > Lachnospirales > Lachnospiraceae > Acetatifactor. The sequence goes on along the minus strand of SVFL01000064.1, from coordinate 11,661 downwards.
GCGCAAACAAGGGAAACCGAAGTTTCCCTTGCCACATAATTAATCGTATTAAAATATCAGTAATTACTCCTTAACAGCACCGATATTAACACCCTTTACAAAGTACTTCTGCAAGAAAGGATACAGAGCCATGAAAGGAAGGATTGCCATTACGATACCTGAATAGTACAGAGTATTCTGAGATACTGCATATGATGTGGTAGGTGTATCACCGTCCATAATCATGTTTCTCAGCTGATACTGGAAGTTAGTCTGCTCAGGAGTAGTAATGTAAATCTTAACGGTACTATAGTCGTTCCATACGGTTACTGCGAACATCAGACCGATGGAAGCCAATGCTGCTTTAGACAGAGGAAGTACAATCTTGAAGAAGATTCCCATAGGAGAACATCCGTCAATCTTTGCTGCCTCATACAAGCTGGCAGGAATACCTTCGAAGAAGTTTCTCATCAATACCAGGTTGTAAACGTTGATACCATGCTTCAGCACGAGCAACCACATGTTATCAGTCAATCCCAACTGTCTCATACACAGATACTCAGGAATCATACCACCGGAGAATACCATGGTAATCAGCAGGAAATATGCCAACAAACCACGTCCGGGCATTTCAAACTGAACCAATACATAACCACCAAGTGTGGAAAGTACCAGACCAAGCAAAGCACCTACAATAGTAGTAACTACAGAGTTGATGAAAGGTCTGTACAGTTTGGAAGTCTCAAAAATGGTACGATAACCATCAAATGTAAAATACTCTTTGCTGGGCCAAAGCTTAAACTGATACACACCTACTGCATTAAAGGAGTCAGAAACTACCTTCCAGATAGGAATCAAAATAAGCAAGCCAAGAATAACAAAGATAATATAGTTCATAACATCAAAAAGATGAATTTTTGTTTTGGGTTTACGATAAGCTGTTTTTTCTGCCATGTCGTCACCTCCTAAATAATGCCACGGCCGCGCACCTTCTTACTTGCCCAGTTACATACAAGTACAAGGAAGCATCCAACCAAGGATCTAAAGAGACCTACTGCGGTAGTATATCCGTAGTTAGGCATTGCCACTGCGAAAGTCTGTCTGTAAATATAGGTAGCACACACATCGGAAACCTCATATACAGCAGGGTTATAAAGTACGAATACAGACTCGAACATGTTCATAACCTTTGCCAAGTTCAGGATCAATACAGTCAAAATAGTATTGCCCAGAGCAGGCATGGTAACAAAACGAATCTTCTGCAAACGTGTTGCACCATCAATATCAGCTGCTTCATACAACTCAGGATTGATACCGGACAAAGTAGCCAGGAAAATAATAGTTCCCCAACCGGTCTCTTTCCAGATATTAATTATGTAGAATATCGGTCTCCACCAACCCTGTGAAGCCAGGAAGTAGATATTCTTATCAGTCTCAGCCAAAATTCCCCAATCTCTCAAATACTCGTTAACCATACCGGTACTGGAGGGAGAGAGGAACAAACTGAAGATTGCAGCAACAACCGCCCATGACATAAAGTGGGGCAAATATATAATAGTCTGCAAAGTCTTCTTTGCAAAAAGATTTCCCATCTCGTTCAAAAAGACCGAAACAATTACCGCTGTGAAAGTGGTAATCAACAATTTCATAATACTAAGTTCAAGTGTGTTAAAGAATGATGTCCAGAATGCGTCTGTCGCAAACATCTTTTCGAAATGATCCAAACCACACCATTCCAAAGAAAGACCCTTAGTAGTAAACTTGGTGTTATGGAATGCATAACGCACACCCAGCATGGGCCAATAGTTCATAACCAGCACAAACAATGCCACCGGCAAGAACATTACATAATAACCAATATGGTTGAACATTCGCATAGCCAACGGCTTCTGGCGAACTTCAACACCGGTAGATGTAACAACTTTCTTTTTGCTCATACCCTTCTCTTCCTTTCATTTTGTCTCGTAGCGAGCCTGTCGCTCGCGGACAGAATGTTACTTTTCCTTAAAAGTGTCTGTTCCATTGGGGTTTACACCCCAATGGAACAGGTCACATTTACTACATAATACTAATTATTGACCGTTCAACTCAGCCAAAATCTGATCAATGGTAGCACCAACAGTTGCCTTGTAGGTCTCCATTGCAGCGTCAACGTCGCCACCATCTACTACTACAGCAGATACAACTGCCATCTTAGCGTCGTAGATGTTACCAGCCTCGTTGGTGTAAGTCTCAGAAGCGGGAGACATAGGAGCATCAATACAGTTAGAGGTAAAGAACTTGTTACCCTCTACTGCAAGAGGAGACTGATCTACGTAACCGTTATCCAAAGAACATACAACCAAAGCGGGATCCAAGTGATTCTTCTTCCATACGGAGTTAGGATCGTTAGGAGACTGCTTCAAGTGGAATACGCCTTCCTCATAGCTGTAAGCCTTCTCTTTATCAGTACCAGCATTAGTTACGAACTCCTCAGCCTTAGTAGACCAGTGTACATCTTCTGCACCGTAGGTCCACAGAGTCTGAACGGTATCACCATCCATCATGGTCTCGATGAATGCATCAAATACAGCCTGCTCACGAGAGTTGTCGCCGTCACCATCATCAATGATACACCATACAGGAGCTTCTCTGTTCAAGTAACCACCAACTGCAGCAACCTCAGCGATAGGAGGAAGCTGAACCAGAGCGGAATCAACTTCGTTCTTCTCAAGGTTGTCAGTCAAAGTCTGATACCAAGAACCTGCCCAGTAAGTGAATACACCAGCAGAACCCATCTGCTCGTTGGAGAACCACTTCTCACGTGCAATCTTAGTAGATGCGGTAAAGGTCTCAGGGTCGATAGCGCCATCAGCAGCACCCTTCTGCAGTCTCAACAGAGCTGCCTTGGTCTCCTCAGTCTGGAAACCATCAATCCAAGTACCGTTCTCGTCCTGAACGATTGCGGGATATGCATCCTGCCAGAACTCAGGCAAGTAGTTGATGTAAGGAGCCTCGTTACCAAGGTAACCAGCTGCGATAACACCATAGGTATCACCAGCAACGCCGTTTCCATCGGGATCACCCTCATGGAACTTCATCAACATGTCATAGTAAGCATCGTAAGTAGTAACAGTTGCAGGATCAACACCTACAGCATCCAACCATGCCTTCTTAACGTAAGTTACACAACCATTACCATAAGTAGGTGCGAAACCGTACAAAGCGCCGTTCTCGTCCTTCAGGTTCTCGTTGATTGCAGGCAAAGTCAAATGAGACTGGAAGTCAGCATTAGCATATGCCTCGGACATATCCCAAAGCAGACCAGTAGGAGCGTACTGCTTGAACTGCTCAGCAGACATAATGATGGTATCAGGATACTCACCAGCTGCGAACAGACGACCTACAGCATCAACATAACCGGAGTGATCCAACTGGCTGATTACGAGGTCTACATCGTAACCCATCTTCTCGGATACAGCGGACTCCCACTGTGCCTCGAAGTCTGCCTGACCGTTATCAACAGTAGCGGTAAGAGTACCGTTAACTACCATGGTAAGGGTCTCAAGCTTGTAAGGCTCTACTGCTTCTTCAGTAGAAGCACTTGCGGACTCTGTGCTAACATCAGCAGAAGCGCTGGGAGCATCAGTAGTCTTCTCGCCGCATGCAGCCATGGAAAGAACCATAGCAGATGCTAAGAGCAAGGATAATACTTTTCTCTTCATTTTTTCTTTTCCTCCCTAAAATAATGTTTAGAAAATGTATTTTTCGTCAAGAGACTATTCTCTTGATATGTATTATCTTATCACCTGTCACACCAAAAAGCAAGTGACAAATTTTGCTCCAAGGGGTATTTCAGGGGGGGCTTCCTTGAAAACCCTTGATATTACTGGGTTTTCCCCATTTGTAAATTTTGTATTTTTTATTAATTTTTATTATTTTTTACTTAATTTTTAGGCAAAATCTTATTCAAATATACCCCCAAAACCACTTTTTAAGAAAATATACTTGTGACATTTGACAATGAATTCCCAAAAAACAATACAAATTCCACAACAACATTACCCATTATCCTGCAAAAAGGATTCTGCTGTTCGTATATCTTCCGGCGTTGTAATCTTAATATTTGTATAATCTGCCTCCACCAACTTCACCCTGCAGTCACTGAACAATTCTACCACTCCGGCATCATCAGTGATGCTTACACCCTCTTCCAACAATTTCGACAAATGATTGTTTAGTTTCTCATACGCGCCGATAACCAAATCAGCTTCAAAAACCTGTGGAGTCTGTATGCTCCACACATATTTCCTACTGGGTGTTTCGGCCACGAATCCCTCTGCATCAGCAATTTTGATGGTATCCTTACTGGGAACCGCCGCCACACAGGCACGATATTGTTGTACCGCCCGATAAGTATCTTCCAGTATTTGCTCCGTTACAAAAGGTCTTGCTCCGTCGTGAATAAACACGTACGCGGTTTCATTTGTTCCCTGCTCCTTGCGCCGGGCAATGACACGCAACGCATTCAGCACGGAAAAATAACGCTCGCTGCCGCCGGCTACAATAGCACTCACCTTGGAAAAACCGTATTTCTCCACAATTTCGTCTTTTACATACGGAATATCCTCAGCACCGGTCACCAGAACACAGTCGTCAATTACCTTTGACTGTTCCATGGCATTAAGCGAATACCAAAGTACAGGTTTATCCTTCAACAGCATGTATTGTTTGGCAACAGGTCCACCCATACGCTTCCCCGTACCGGCCGACAAAACGATTGCAGTACACCCGGGTCCGTTTTTCATAATCGCAAATTGGGCACAGCATTCAAATCATAGCCGTGACGCACTCCTTTGATATATTCGTAATAACCGGCTACACCTATCATAGCTGCATTATCTGTACAATAAATCGGGCTGGGATGATAAAAAGTAATATTTCCGGCTGCACACTCCTGTTCAAAAGCTGCTCTCAACGAAGAATTGGATGCCACTCCACCCGCTATTGCAAATTTATCAAAACCATACGCTTTGACCGCATGCAGCGAATGCTCTACCAAAACATCTATCACAGCTTTCTGAAAGGACGCGGCCACATCCGCCGCATTCACTTCCTCTCCCTTCATCTGACACCCGTTTAAATAATTGAGTACCGCACTCTTCAAACCACTAAAACTAAAATCATACTCATTCTCGGCAACTTTTGCCCTGGGGAACGCAATAGCATTGGGATTTCCCTCTTTTGCAAGTCTGTCTATCTTGGGACCTCCCGGATATCCAAGACCGATAGCTCTTGCCACCTTGTCAAAGGCTTCTCCCGCTGCATCATCTCTTGTGCGTCCCACAATTTCATATTCTCCATAGTCCCGAACAATCACCAGATGGGAATGTCCGCCCGAAGCTACCAGACAGGCAAAAGGCGGCTCAAGCTCCTTATGTTCAATGAAATTGGCACTAATATGCCCACTTATGTGATGTACACCCACAAGAGGGATTCCGGTAGCAAAACTCAAAGCCTTAGCCGCTGAAACGCCTACAAGCAATGCTCCTACCAATCCCGGGCCATAGGTTACCGCAATAGCTGTAATATCTTTGAGTGTCACACCGGCTTCCTTTAATGCCTCTTCAATGACAGGATTAATTTTCTCAATATGTTTACGGGAAGCAATCTCCGGCACCACTCCTCCGTACAAGGTATGTAAATCAATTTGAGAGGATATGATATTGGACAACACTTCCCTGCCGTTTTTTACAACCGAAGCCGCCGTCTCGTCACAAGAACTCTCTATTGCCAATATGTATACGTCATTTGTTACTTCTTTAACTTCCATTTTCTAAATTCTCCGCATTTTCCCAGCCGTATATTTTCCACTTCTTGTTGTCATCCTTGCGCAAAAGGTATACCAGCTGAGTGGACTGATTTTTGCCCTCCTGCAAAATATTATATCCACAGGAAATCCTGGCAAATTCAAATCCATCTTCTTCAAAAAACTCTACATTGGTACTGGAAGCAAGATTGATGCCTGTAATACGACGCTGTTTCTCTTTAAATTCATGCACCTCTGCCTTAAGACGCAATTGCGAGCCTTCTTCCTCATTAAACGCCAACAGTTCCGCATCGTAAAGTTCTCTGGCCTTAAGTCCCAAATCCGCAATCTCCTGATCGGTACTCTCCTCATTATAAAGACAGCGGAGAAGCTCGTTATAGTATTTAATTACCTCCTTGGGGGTGGGTGGATAATTTTTGCTCAAATCCCTGCTCAAAGTCGACTGTATTACTGACATAGCAGTTTCCTGTCTGCTTTCACGACTTCTGTTAGAAAGATAAGCATAATACCCGACCACTGCCAGCACCAGCACGATTACAATAATCGTTGTACGGGTCGTCGTTTTCTTCATAATTATTCTTCCTCAAATTTTAATTCCATGGTTCTGCCATCTTTGGCAGCAATTGTGTTAGGGAAAATCTTGCGAACCTCCCCCAGAAACTCCTCCGGCCTCATGAGCGAAGGGCTGTAATGAGTCAGCCAAAGTTCCGGAACCTGTGCATCCCTGGCGATCCGAGCTGCCTCATACATAGTCATGTGGCGATGCTCCTTAGCCTTCACAAGCTTGTCCGGCTCACCATACATACCTTCCAATATAAGCAAATCGGCTCCCTGAGCATACTTTAGTATACTCTCTGTGGGACGGCTGTCCGTACAATAGGTTACTTTGAGTCCCTTTCTGTCAGCCCCCAATACCATATCTGGAGTAAAAGTGCGACCATCCTGTTCAATGATCTCGCCCTTTTGCAGCCGACTCCATAATTTCATGGGAATCTGCTGTTTTTCCGCTCGTTCCCTGTCAAATCTGCCGGTACGATCAATGCTCATACTGTAACCATAGCATAACACATTATGATTCACCTTAAAAGTCTCAATTCGAAAACCATCAAAAGAAAATGTCTGCTCCGACTCTGTAATTTCCATACATTTTATTTCAAAAGGGAGCTCCGGAGCAATCACCCTCAACGAATTGACCACTCTGGTCAGGCCCTTCGGACCAATCAAAGTCAAAGGTTCCGTCCTCTCAGCATTTCCCATAGTAAGAAGCATTCCCGGCAAGCCGCTGATATGATCCGCATGGTAGTGGGTAAAGCATATGATATCAATGGGATTGGGACTCCATCCTTTTTCTCTCAAGGCAATCTGTGTTCCCTCTCCGCAATCAATCAAAATACTTTTTCCATTATATCGAAGCATCAGGGACGTAAGCCATCTGTACGGCAGCGGCATCATACCGCCCGTCCCCAACAAACAAACATCTAACATAATTCAGTCTCCTCATCCTCTTCCACAGGAATGGCAAAATCCTCTATCATTCGGTCATAGCACTCCTCACACAAATCAAATCTATGGCGCATGCCATCCTTCCTACTGAAATACCCAAAAGTATAGTCCACAGAAAAACAGCCTTCGGTCAAATATTTACCGTTCGATTTCAATTCCTTCTTACACCGGTTGCAAATCACCTTACCATATTTTTGCATCTCTTCCTCCCACAATCCTTTGTAGTCTCCCTATTATTGTTTACTTTCAGTATACTATAGAAACCTCACTGCCGGACGTGGTAATTATTGGCGCAACCACATAATCATAGCATCCTCCACCGGTTTGTCATAAAACCGGGGACGTATCCCTTCCGATACAAAACCGAGTTTTTCATAAAGCCTGATTGCAGGTGTATTACCAACCCGAACCTCCAATGTAAACTCTTTCACACCGCGTCGACGGGCTTCTGTCAATAGCTCTTGCATCATTTTTTCTGCTATCCCCTGTCCTCTGCAGGACTCAGCCACCATTACTTTATCGACATCGCCCTCATCGACCAAAATAGTCAAACCCGCAAATGCAACTATCTTTTCTTCTTTTTGAGCAACCATATACAGGCAATAGTCTCGCTTCAGCAAATCAATAAATTGTTGCTCGGACCACGGAACAGAAAAAATTGTCCTTTCCATCTCTACAAGTTCTGCAACATCTTCCAAACAAAAAGGTCGAATCAACGCACTCATTTCTGCCCCTTCTCTGCCAGTTCCCGCTCCGCCTGACTCTGACGAAGATATTCCGGCTGATGTTCTGCCGCAGACACCACACGCCCCTCAGCGTAATAAACAGCTCCCAAAGCTGCAATACTCCCGGCGCACTGTCTGTTCATACCTGCCGGCGCAAACGAATACGGAATCTTTATCTGCTGAGCAATTACTTCTTTATAAACAGGCACTCCATCTCCAAGAAAAATCACACTTCTTCCCGGCTGTTTTGCCCCCAGCTGATTTAACTTTTCTATTAAAATAGAAATATCTGTTGCACACTGTGTTTCTACTATATTAATGTGAATTTTCTGCTCTTGTGTATTTTCACGTACAAACTCATATATTCCTGTATACACCTGGTTGCGTCTGGCATCAATTAACGGACACACCAAAGACTCCGTTCCCCACAGATTATATGCAAGTCCCTCTAATGTAGGAACCTCCACCAAGGGCTTATCCAAGGCCATTCCCAATCCTTTGGCTGTGGCCGAACCGATACGAAGCCCCGTAAAAGAGCCCGGACCGGACGCAATCGCAATGGCATCTATGCTGTCCATATCCAATTCAATCATCTTACGTACCTCGTCCAACATAGGCAACAAGGTCTGTGAGTGTGTCTTCTTATAATTCACATTATACTCCGCCAAAAGGAGGTCATCTTCCACTATAGCGATACCGGCCACCAGACCGGAACTGTCCAATCCTAAAATCTTCATATATTAATGCTCCTTCAGCGTAATTTGACGATAATCAAATCCTTCTTGCAAATTCTTTTCAATAACAATCTCCGTATAATGCTCCGGCAAAATCTCACTTATCAGATTCGCCCATTCCACCAGGCAGACTCCCTGTCCATAAAAATGATCCTCATAGCCGATTTCCTCCATCTCTTCCACATCTGCTATGCGATATACATCATAATGATAGAAAGGAATTCTCCCCTGTTCATAAATCTGAACAATGGTAAATGTAGGACTGTTTACTGTTCCTGTTATTCCAAGTCCTGATGCAAAACCTTGTGTAAATACAGTCTTACCAACTCCAAGATCTCCAATTAATGTATATACCTGTCCTGCCTTGCATTCACGTCCAAGACGTTCCCCAAAAGCAAAAGTCTCCTCCGGACTTCGCATTTCAAATACAGTCATACTTTTCTCCTTAATTACGGATTCGTACCTTTTTCGGTTCCATATTAGCACAAACACTTTGTATAACAGCCGTTGTTTTATCACCCATCTTCTTTCTGGGGAAAATGGTTGCACTGTTTTTGGATGTATATACAATAATGCTACGGCTTGTAGAGACAGCCTTTACCATGTCAGACCAGTTCTGCTGCTCCTCTGAATCCCCCTGTGATACAGTGATTCCCTGCTCGTCCAATCTATAGTGAAGCGGTTTGGCAAAAGCAGGATTCGTCAGAGCCTGCTGTCTGCTCTTTAAGAAAAGCGTCCACGGCAAATAAACCAATACAATCAAACCTAATATTCCCAAAATAACCGGTCCTCTGGTAAATCCAACAACCGCAGCCAGTGCGCCCAGACAACTGCCCAAAATTCCGGACGCACCGTTGTATGCATGCATTAGCATGTAGTCATACAAGTCTCCGGCATCTATTTTAATATCCAGCTCTACCATAAACTCCTCCACCTTGAAAAAGCACCTACAAAATTATCCCTTGTAGGTGCTTTATTGTCTTCCTTAAATTATATGTTTTTCTCTGTAAAAAAGCAAGTGTTAATTATTCATGGCGCAGAGCCTCAATAGGACTTAGTCTTGCAGCCTTTCTTGCCGGATAAATACCAAAGAAAATACCCACTGCCGAAGAAAATACACTTGCACCAAACACGGTTCCTACACTGACAGATGCAGTAAATCCGATTATGGAACATACACCTGTTGCCCCCAGCACACCGAGTATGATACCAATAATACCTCCCAGCAACGATATCAAAGCGGACTCTGCAAGAAACTGAATCAATATGGAACGGGTTCTGGCACCTAATGCTTTACGAATACCAATCTCTCTTGTGCGCTCCGTCACAGACACCAGCATGATATTCATAACTCCGATTCCACCTACCAGAAGGGAAATAGCCGCTACGAACACAACAAAGATTGTGATGTAGTTTAAAATGTCACTAATTTGACTCATGTAGTCATTGAAGTTCTCAACCTGTATTGCATTCTTACCCCGAACTCCGTGTCGGTTTTCCATAAGTCGAACCGTTTTTTCCGCCACCTCTGTCGCATATTCGGCGCTATCGCTGATAATCAGCAGATCATTCATGCTGACATAAAATCCATAGGCAGATGACACTATTGTCAGTGGGCATTCCATGGTTATAGAATTACCCATCATTCCTCCTAACAAAGAAGCATTGTCCTGACGGATTCCAATAATGGTAAATTCCTTACTAATCCCATACAGATTCACATCCATAGTCATTCCAATAACATTTGTTGTGCCAAACAAAGTCTTTGCACTACTCTCCGTAATCACACAAACCTGGTTCGCAGAATAATAGTCGTTATCATTAAAATATCTACCCTTAATAATCGGATCGCTGCTGGAATACTCCAGCCCCGGCATACCCATAGTCGCAGTACCGTTAAAAACTCCTTTCCTACCGGTGAAGCTGCCACTGAATCCCCAGTTCGGCGTTACTGCTTTTACATGAGGAACCTTTTCCATAATAGCCTCAATATCTTCATCGGTAAACTCTATCTCAATCCCTTCATCATTATCACCATAGGAGTAAATATATATCTGACCACCTGCCATGGCATTCAGTTCATCATTGATACCACCTTTCACACCATTTCCGATAGAAATAATCATAATAACAGATGATATTCCTATGATGATACCCAACATTGTGAGAATAGAACGCCCTTTATTACTCTTTATATTGAGAAGTGCAATTTTGATATATTCCCAAACCTGTACCATAAACTGCCTCCTACATTTCCGGCATAATTGTTACTGCCATGCCTTCTTCCAGCATACCGATATAAGTCAAAATAATTTGATCCTGTTCTGTGATACCCTCCAGAATTTCAGTATGAGTATCATTAGAAATTCCGCACACAACAGGTTTGCGCACTGCAATTCCCTTCTCCACTACATAAAGGAAATCACCATCCCTGTCTGCATTAATTGCCTCTACGGGAATCATCAGAACATCCTGCACGGAACGGGTATTAATCTTTAATTTTGCATCCAGACCGAGAATAATCTTATCGTCCGGGTTGTCTATATGTACCTCCACACCTACCATCGGCGTATTAGAAGTATTCATGGTGGCCATTCTGTTAATTTTACTAACCGTTCCACTGTAGGAATTTCCCGAAATAGCTATCTCAACCGTCTGTCCTGATTCCAGCTTTGCAACATCCTGTTTGGAAGCACTGAATGATACTTTTACCTGCTCGGTACTTTCCAAAGTAAGCAGCTGCGTTCCTTCTGATACCGTAGATCCCTCCACAGCACTTACCTCAGTCACCACACCACTAAACTCTGCACAGATTCCGGATTTACTTGCATAGTATGCATTCTGCGCCTCACTGTAAGCAATATCTGCCAATTCCTTATCCGCCTCATAAGTAATTTTGTCATAGGAATCC
>SVFL01000063.1 GCA_015056885.1 Lachnospiraceae bacterium | reverse complement strand
GTTCCGCCCGTTCCGGCTACACCGTCTTCTGCTGCTGTGATTGTACCAACTGCACTGCCGTTCACACTGACGGTGGGATTCCAGGCTGCAACCTGGGTCTTCTTGTAGGTCAGAAGGTCTGCCTCCAAACGGATGGTATCCTTCTGCTCTGCCAGCACTACGGTAAATTCATTGGTTCCTTCGGTTCTGGTATGGGATACCACACTCGCATCCAGATAAATGGATGTTGCTTCCATCCAGTTCTGGTTTACAGTTGCGATACCTGTCTGGATCTCGTACAGTTCTGCAGGCTCTTCGCCGCTGCCCTCAACCTCAAGATGCAGCACGTAGGTATTGGTATTGCTGCCCATGGTCAGTGCCACAGCGATGTCAGCCTTGCCATTTGTCCATGCGGGAGTTACATCTGCACCGCTCCAGATGGCTGGCCATGCACCATTGGTTCCGCCCGTTCCGGCTACACCGTCTTCTGCTGCTGTGATTGTACCAACTGCACTGCCGTTCACACTGACGGTGGGATTCCAGGCTGCAACCTGGGTCTTCTTGTAGGTCAGAAGGTCTGCCTCCAGACGGACGGTTTCTTTCTGTTCTGTCAGCACGATGGTAAATTCATTGGTACCTTCGGTTCTGCTACAGGATATCACATCCGCATCCAGATAGATCGAAGTTGCTTCCATCCAGTTCTGGTTTACAGTTGCTACTCCGGTCTCGATCTCATATAAGCCAGCATCATTCCCTGACACGGTTTCAACATTCGCATCATTCCCCGACACCGTCCCTGCCGCATACGTAGGAATAGCTGTAAATGCCATCAAAAAACATAATATCCATGACAAAATTCTTACTTTTAATTTTGTCCTTCGCATGTCATTTCCTCCAATTCAAAATTTTTATGTTACTTCTCTTTTTTCATTTCTTAAAAATTTCCTCCGCCTACATCGGCGCCCAGTCCGTTACAGGTATAGCACCATACAATGGTGTCGCCGTCCTGCAGATCATAGCTAGAGCATCCATAATTAGGAAACCATCCATTGACCTTATACATCCAACCGGATTCATTACCACAGTCAAATTCATACAGGTGGTTGATTCCTTCTATGTAATAGCTGTCGTACATAGGTGTCCAGGAATATTCCAACTGGATTCCGGTACTGTCGCAAACTCTCTGAAGCACATCAAAAACAGTTTCTCCCTCTGTGAATGCTACTGCAGAAGTTCCAAGGATTGTTCCGCTTTCCGGCACATAACCTTCTTTTCCTTCTGTCAGATTTCCCATGTTGTCAAGGATGGTGTCGCAGCGGATCTCAATGGTACAATACAGGGATGTATCTTCCGGTATGACAGGTTCCGGTTCTGGAGCAGGCTGTTCTTCCGAAGCCGGGGGCTGGGTATTGTCTTCTGTATTGCTTTCTATAGAAGTTCCCCCGGTTGCAGCGCTTTCAGAAGATGTGGTATCCTTCTGTGAGTTTTCCTGCTTTTTCGCTTCTTCTGCCTTCTTTGCCTCTTCCGCCCTTTTGGCTTCCTCTGCCTGCTTTTCAGCCTCTGCCCTTGCCTGATTTTCCGCTTCCTTCTGTGCCAGAAGTGCCTGCTGAGCTTTTAACTTCTCTGCTTCTCTGTCAGACCGGACTTTGTTAAGATCCGCCTCTGTGAAACAGAAAGTCTCATCCATACCGCACTTGATCAGCTTGGTCATCTGCGTATCGCTTAAGCTGTTTGCACTCAAAGATGTAATATCCACCTCATCAGAATTGGCTACTATGGTAATTACCAAACCGGCTTCTGTTTCTATAGCTGCTTCTCCCTCTGTACGAGTTACACTTCCGGAATAAACATAGACCATACTAGATCCTGTCTGGGTGGATACGGATGCCACCGCTCCATCTACACTTACATTGGTGTCCCCTGTGATTGCGGTTACACCGGTCATTCCCCTGGCATCAATCAGGGCGTCTCCTTTCAACACTTCTACGGATAGTGCCTCGCCTACCGCCTGTATGGAGATTTCCGCATTGCCATCCAGACTGATTCTGGATTTTTCAGCATCCCCAATCTGCAGGGTGGAAGCGTTCTTGGTGTACAGGATGTCTCCCTGTCTTACCACCGTTCCTTCGCTGACTTCATAGGCGATTCCATTTCTTTCAATCATGGCAATACCGGTCTTTTCTGTAACCGTCAAAGTATTGCCGGTTTCCACACTGTCATCAAACCAGCCTTTCACACTGCCTACTGCCATAACTCCGCATACCGCCACCAGGATAATGGTAAGCACCATGCAGAGATTCAATATCATTCTTTTTCTCATTGTTCCTCCTTTTCCTTTTGTTTGGCTACCATTCAGTATCCGCACAAAATTGGTATCTATACAAAAGTGCACCATTTCGGGTTTGTCCGCCCCTCTTTTCAATCATAGCTATAAACAATTTATGCTTATAACGCGGAAATGACCGAAATAGACATAAAGATACATCTATCACGGCCATCTTCTCGTGATACGGTCGCGCCAACGCTCTCCGTCTCGCATTTTCTTCAACATCATAGGTCTTCTGGCTTATGTAATGTGGGGGTAACTATTCCTCCCGCGTTTGTTGCTCTACCTTCTCAGGTTTCCCCAATGGCCGACTCACGTCGCGAGCAACATCCTCTTACAAATACAGCATTCTGGCTATGCTCCGGATTCTAACCGGATTCCCTCATCCCTGCGTCTGGTGCACACAGCCACACAGGGACATGGTTAAAATATGATTGATTCTTATGAAATTCTCTCTTGGTATCATCAACAGATCGACATCATGATTTAAGGCACGAAAAAAAGCCGTTCGCTTTATGCCTCCGAACACACAATGACATCAATCTCCAGACACCTGTATCCTGACTCAGACTCAAGCCTACTTGCTGCCCTTCTCAGCAATCATGCCAATGGTTATGCAGCTTTCGTCGTCCATTACAGTAGGGATAAAACTGTACACGGGATCGCACCGTGATTTCCGAGAACCGATTCGGTTCCTTTGCATCTGTCAAACGATTGATTTTACCTGATAAACTTATGATGATACACCGGCAGAAATCCTCCTGCCGTTCTGCCATAGTAAATATTATAATTTAAAGCACGATTAAAGTCAATCATCTAAAAATTATTACATTCACTTTGAACATTATATCGCAAATTGTTTTCCATTCTGGTACAAATTACAGATTTTTTGTCGTTTCTTTAGATTTTTACCTCCCTGCTTGTTCTTTTTTATTTTTCATCATATAAAACAGAAGTACAGCCAAAAGAACCACTCCACATCCGGCTCCGATTACCCAATTGGGCCATGATGTCCCATCATACTTAATATCATCGTTTACAACATCCATGTCGGTCAACGGTGATTCTCCTACATATCCGGCTACTGCATAATGTGAGAAATCCACTGCAGAAAATACAATGCAATCGCCTACTACCGTGCTGTTTAAATATTCTACTTTCCCATCCACTGTAAAATGTACAACTACAAGTCCATCATAAACAGAATACTCTCCCAATAGCTCCAGCGGAATCTTTACCGTGGCGGAACCATCCGGTTGATAGTGTTTTCCGGTAATGATGTCTTTCAGATAAATATCCCACAGTTTTATGATCTGATTGCACCCTAGGCGCTCCTGCAGGATCTGCATCTGTGTGACATTCGAAATTTCATCTGCTACCAACTGAATCTTCCAGTCGCAGCCCATCACACTGATACCGTTTTTTGTATCCGTCTGATTCATTTCGCAGAGTTGTTCTTTCAATGCTTCTACCAGATCTTCCTGATCAATAGATTCTTTTTCATCATCAGTAAGTTCCTCATATGCCATAATAGCATCGCAAAGTTCACCTGCCAGAGAATCATCATCCATACTTTCCAACATCGCTTTTACCTTCTCTGCGATCTTTGTCAATTCTGACCCTGCGTCCTCTGTGGCAGCAATCGGCTTGTCTGTAATAGCTGCAGGCTTACTTGTAGTAGCGGAAGTATTCTTGTCAGTTGTCTTGGATTCTTCCGCAAGTCTTGCGTAAGTCGCTTCTGCCTCCAACAAAACATTCAAATTGCTCACCGCATTTTTGTTGCCGGCACTTAAATTATTATAAGCAGTTCTTGCACGACTTATCTTGGATCTGGAGTTTAATGTTACATTTCCGACAGAATCAATCAACTCCTCCACATAAACTACTTTTGCTTCTTCCAGAGCAGCTTCTGCATACAGTAAGTATTCATAATTCTCTACCAAATTCTGTTCATTTGAAGCCAGCTTAGTAAACGCAACTCTTGCTTTCTTAATTCTTGCCTCGGAATTCTTAGAAACTGTGCCAATGGCATCAATTAACTTTTCCACATTAGAAGCTCGTAAGTCTGCGTAAACTGCTTCCGCCATCGTCAGATCATCATAGTTGCTTACCAGCTTCTTCTGTGCTGCTGTCAAATTATTGTACGCACTCCGTGCCGCCTTAATCTTCACTCCGGAATTCACCGTAACCTTACCAATAGCATCAATCCTTTTTTCAACCTTTTCAGCTGCATTCTTGTCTTCTTTATGTACATTATCTGTATCAGTAATACTTCCTGTTTTCAAGATTACATCACTCATATCATAAAGCGAGGTATCACCTGTCAAGAATCTCATATATGCAACCAGTGCATAAAATCCCTGTTCTGTAGCCATGCCGTCTCGTTTTCCATTTAACGTATGCTTAAATCCTCCGCCATCTGCTGCGAACGCACAAAGTGCATCTACCACAGAATTTCCGTTCTTTACAAATCTTTTATCTTCCTCCGGATGAATATTAAGTGCCGTCAAAGCAACGATCACCTGTGCGCAGGATTCCGCACACTTGCCATCTGTAGAACCAAAACTTCCATCCTCATACTGCATTGCAGAAAGTTTTGTTAATGCCGAATCCACCGCATTCTTTACTTTGGAATTGATAGCATAATACGGTGCCAGCGCCTGAATTGCCATTGCTGTCAGATCTGCATCTGCCCTTTCTCCGCTGAGAGACCATCCATAGTCCCTCAATTGAGCTGCCAGGATCGTATCTACCAGTTTTGTACGTGTCACCGGATTGGCAGCATCTGTTGCCGGAATCGTATAATGATGAGAATCCAGTGCAAGAAGTGCCCAGATTGGTCCATTGACTCCTTGCTTTTTCACATAATCCAGATTTGTCAGCCCATTTAGAAGATTATATTCTTCCACCCTTGCCGGATCCAGACCCACTGCTGTCAATGCCAAAATGATCCGTGAATTCTCTGTTGATTTGGATATATGAAGCTGACTCTCCGCATTAATGTTTTCTTTTACATAGGCAGCCACATTGTTATAATAGCCATCCGATACAATCCTTCCGCTTCTGGCAAGTCCGAGGCTCATCCATTCCCCGCCAATAAACCCGACGGAAGGTGTCCCAAGACCGGACAGATAATTGCCGGTTGCTTCATAAATGGCTGTATGAGAAGGGTTCTTCAGCTGTAACAGCTGGTTTTCCGCAGTCCTTAATACTCCATAATTTTTCACCAGCTTTTGCTGTGTATCTGTCAATGCATTATATGCGTTACGAGCCGCCGTAATCTCAGACTCACTGTTTTCGGTAACTTCCCCAATAGCAGCGATTAACTCTTCTACTTCACTTACCGCCTTCTTATCTTCCACCGTAGCTTTCAACTGTGCCAACGCTTTTTCCGCTGCTTCCAGCTTACTATAATTTTCCACCTGCTTCTGCTGAGCCTGTGTCAATTCATCATAAGCCGTGCGCGCTGCAGAAATTGCCGCTTCCCTTTCCAGCGACACTGTTCCGATCTCCTCAATCAGGCATTCTACCGTATCAATCCTTTCTGAAGAAGCATTATCCCCGATATCCGCACCAAGCTGACAGGTGTACTGCCAGCGGATGATATCTCCCTCCGTGACAGTAAATTCAGATGCACCCTTATCAATAAACCAATCTTTATCCTTCCCGCCTTTGTTCCAGGTAACCATCCATCCGGAGCCTGAACCGGCATCGAATTCTCCCATTTCCACGTAAGGAGTATTATCCACAACAAAATTTTGAATAGCAGAAAGATAGAAGCCTTTATCATCTGTCTCACCATATACGCACCCAATCTGAAATGCATCCAAAAGACGCAGCGTAACCCGGGCGATGCTCTCTCCACTCTGAAAAGGTACCTGTGTAGCTTCCACGATCATTCCCAAAGGAACCGGGAATTTCAGGCCCGTTTCATCTTTCCGGCGAATACCATAATCCTCAAAACTGATGGTTACATACCCATCAATCTCAGGTTCCTTCAGGTCAAATTCCGGTGTATAGTCCTCCGTGGCATCTACTATAACCTGCAGTACAATTGTATGAGATACCTGTTCCTTTCCGTCAGATGCGGTAAATGTCAAACGATACGTACCGACCGCTTGAGGTGCAAATTTGTAATCGGCCAAAGCAGAATCTGCTTCCTCTTCATTTACAGACACCTGAAAGGTCAGCGGATCTCCATCCTCATCTTCGAACAAAAACTCCGGATTTACAGCATAGTTTTGCCCCAGTTTGATGGAAGCTGCTGTAACCGCTCCACCAGCAACTGTGGGGGCTGAATTAGGAGCAGCCTCAGAGCCAACAGTAATGGTAACCTCCGGCAAAATACTGCGTGTGTGAAAAGTAGTTATATTTCCGCGAGTACTGCATCCTTCGTCCGGAATATTCCGATGGCTGTCTCCTCCCACTGCAAATTCCGTCAGACCAATAACCCCGACACCAATATAGCCATCCGTCAGGACAACACTGTTCTCTTCATCCTCCGGAATTACCAACTCAATGCTATTTGCTGCTGTAATAAAATCATACTGTGCACCGGAACTATAGATCGGTTTTTCATCTAACGTATAATTCAAGTGAATAGAACTGTATCCATCTTCATTTGCACCAAATCCCGGATTGTAGTTGCCGGACAACTTCGGAATGGGTGTATGCAAACCTTTTAAGGTAACACGAACGGTTTCTCCTGCTTCCAGGATCCCATCTCCATCACTTTTCTCAGCGACTTCCTTGCAGACCACCGTGACCCTATCTCCTCGAATCACCTGATATGCTGTACTATTTTCCGTACTTACCCGAAGAATATTATTGCCCGGTACAATCACCGCGGTATAAACACCATCCTTAGCAGTCAACGTTTTCCAAGAATTTCCCTTATCATTACTAACCGCAACTTCCGTAATGGCGGTATCCGCCTGAGGAGAAAACATAATCTGCCCGCAATCCTCTGTAAAATACAGTGTATCAAACTCTGCATCCCATTCTCTGGCCTTGTTGGAATCGTATGGTATATATGATCCATCCACTGGATTGCTTTCGCTGGCAAAACAATCAATCCCAAAGTCAATTTCTTCTGTGTTCCCCACTTGCACCACCACAAGGCCGCTGCGTGCGGGATCTGAAGCACCATATACCCCGTCATAATCCCCGCCGGAAATCTCAATCGCATCGTAAGTCACTTCAATAACGGCAATTCCATCTTTTAAAGCCGTCAACTGCATCCAGTCCCCATCACCATTGGAAGGAGATTCTACCGCACTTAAGCTGACAACGTCTTCACCGGAAAGCACGCTATAGTTAAAATCAGGCATTATCACATGATTCATGTAGCTCTCTACAAGTTCCCATACTCGATACGCCTTCAGGATCTTGGAATCTCCGGTTTTCATAGTTAAGTGATTTTGTCCATTGATATTCAGTAACACACTATCCTCTGCTACCCCGCTGTTTTCCTGCCCGGAAGTAAAATAATCCGGACGATATGTAGGGGCAGCATCTGCTTCCTTATAAACAGCTTCACACTCTGTCTGATCGTTATTCCAATAGCCGGCCTTTGTAATTTTACCTTCCATGGATACACGCCAACTCATATCACTGCCGTTGGCCACAAAATAGTAGGTGGAAGTACCGTCACCATTGTCAGCGATGACCTTCGGTTCATATTCCGCATAAGAATAATAATTTACTTTGTTATAAAGCTGTGCCCTTGCACCTGTCGTAACCGTAATGCTTTTTGCATTCTTGATCTCCAGCTTCAATACTACATTCGCACTCTGAGCCCCTGACTCCAGTGTATAAGCCTCTGAAATATCCTTAAAATCCGCATCCGCTACCGCAGAAGTATATATATAGCTTTCTCCTACAGCAAGCAAATAGCTGCCATCTGCACCGGCATAGGCCTTGTGTGCCCCATAGTCAACAGAAACACTGCCCTCAAGGCTCTTGCCGCCCAAATCAGTCAACCCGGATTGTACCTGTCGAAGCGTAACTACGCCGCTTTCCGGAATGGTCACCGCCATACCTCCCAGGTTCACATCATTTCCATCTTTTCCACGAACGCTTATGGTCTGAGTCAAATTTCCTACCGATACATGGTACTCGGTAAAACCCTCTGAGCTTTCTTTCTGCGAAGCCGTCAAGGCATCTCCCGGACGGTCATAACCATCACTGTCGTATCCGTCTGTAGTATAAAACAATGGTTGAATGTATTCAGGTACCCTAACAGTTACTGTGGCATCGGTTCGCTCCACAGCAGTTAACTGGACCGTACACACATCCTGCGAATCCAATGTACCATTATTTGCCTTAATAGTGAGTATTCTGGTTCCGGCAGTGTCCGGAGTGATGCGGTATACGCTTCCTGTAAGTTTCTGATATTCTCCTTGTCCTTCTTTCACAAAATAAGTCAAAGCCTTATCAAAAACATCCATATACAGACTGCTAAGATCCAGTTCATATGTTTCACCGATATAAGCATGTTCCACCAGAGTCTTGCTGCCTGCCAAAACAGGAGCGTACCCTTTATTACTGAAATGAATGGTAAAATCCCAGCTCCCTTTCCAACCGGCACTGGCACTGAAACTCTTTTGAGCTCTTCCGCCGGATAATACCACCTCTGTATCCGGCAGTTCCGGAGGAACTTTTCCTCCTGTCTGGAATGTAAGCCCCACTGTTGTGTTGTCCGATGTTTCCGGACTCAGGACTACATAAGCGTCATCATCCACCCAAGTATACTTTTCAACCGAAGCCTGTTCCACGGTTATAGATGACACGTAGGCAATCGTGGCGTCCGGTTTCGATTGCCCGGTATAGATCGTAGTAGGAGTCACCCTGCTGTTCTTATTCGAAGCCGCCAGGACTGTAACATTGCAGATTGCCGTTATAGCTCCTGCTTGAACTGTAACACGGGTACTTCCTTCTCCTACTGCAGTGATTACTCCGTCGCCCACCGTTACGATGCGTTCATTCTCCGTTCCCCAGTGCACGGAAACAGCGGCATTCTGCGGCAATATGGTCGCTTCTATCTCGGTGGATTGTCCGACTTCCAACGTTACTGCACTCTGATTCAGTATGATTTGTTCAATCCCTGTTTGTCCTGTAGATGCCTGGGTCTGTGCCGGAAATAATCCAAACAACATCACAAGTGTAAGCAAAAAAGCAAGCCACCTTTTTCTCATCCTGCAAAACCTCCCTCTTTACATCCATTTTGCATATAACGTCATGTTCTTCTTTACTTTCTGATTTTCAAAATCCCAAGGAATCGTTCGTTCCTCATTACAATACCAGCCGACAAACATTCTTCCCGTACATTTCGGTTCCTTCGGTCTTATTGCATACCCGTTCTTTTTAATTTTCTGCGACTTCACCTTTTCCTGACATCCGGTTTCGAATCGAACGACTTTTTTACCAAATACGCAGAGCTGGATTAACAAAAGGATTCCGAATAAGCCCAGGACAAGCAGCCACCATAAGCTGCCGTTCGTTCTTCCTGTTCCATCTCCATCCACACCAATCGCATTATCCTCTGCCACCTGCCATTTCGCGTATAAAACCATATTTTTTTCAACGGTATCCTGCTCAAAGTCCCATTCGTCCTTAAGATCAATATCGGCATACCACCCGACAAATTGATACCCTTCTCTTTCAGGATCCTCCGGACACTTTATCTTTTCCCCATAAAGAATGGTCTGCATCGGCACTGCTGTTCCGCCATTGGATTCAAATGTTACCGTACAGTCTGTAGAGATGATGATGGTCACATCCTGACACTCCGCCACATAATGGTCCTGTCCGTCAGCGGTAGAAACCACGTAATCCTGATTTGTGATCCTGCTGACTCCGGATTGCCCGATGACCTCCAGCGAAATGGATCCGATCAACTTCTGTGCATTCCATTTTTCACCGCCGGAAAGGGAAACAAAATTCATATAAAATTCTCGATATTCATCAAGCAGACCAATATCCGTTGTGTTAATGCCATCACTTAACAATTCACTGCCTTCTACCAGTCTGAAAAATTCACTGTCGTAGCGAATCTCGTTCTGCATGGCATACATATCATAAGCTTCCATACTATCTGTACGATACAATTTAAAAACAATCGTAATCACGTCTCCCGTTTTTACTTGTTTTGTATCTTCGCCATCCACTGACAATTCAAATAAATATGACCGGGAAGCATCTTCTGCCAATACCGTTATTGGACATGCAAAAATAAGTACCACCGTCATCAAAAATATCAAAATCCTTTTCATTTGCTCCTCCTTATTCTTTATTTTTCGGGAAATCACAGCTGAAGTCCACATAAATGGACTGCACCTGTAACTTTCCAAAATACGCCGCAGACCTCCCCTGCACTTTGCAGGGGAGGCTTTGGTGTATCTTCATCCAAATGAATTTAATATTAGTTCTGGGATGAATTCTCTGATACAATACCAAGAATGTTGTTTACAACAGCCGTTGCATCTTCTACATTCACAGACTTAGAATTATTCAAATCAGCTTCCAAGAATTTGTCCATGGTAACAGTTGTAAAATCGTTGTAACTGCCGGTGTACATATCGTAGGTGAGCTGTGCATCATTGATATCCACTTGTGTTGTCTGGTTAACATCAAAATCATATGCAATTTGTGCTGCAACAGTACCTTCTTCAGCTACATTGATCATCTCTAAAGCTTCAGCCTTTACGTTATCCACTGTGTCATTATCAACAACCAGCCAGCAGTAAGCCTCATATTGTTCAGACCAGTACATAGTACTCTCACCGTAAGTAAGAACCTTGTTGGCATTATTTGCAGTGATCAGGTACATCTTCTGTTCATCCAGAGTAATATACTCAGACACCTCAACCAGGAGTTCGTCTGCCAATTTTGTGATGATTACGGTGACTCCGTCTTCTGTGATCAGATTTGCAGGAATGGTATATACACCATTTTCATCTGCAATCAGTTCCGTTTCACCTACCATAACTGTATAAAGATAACCGTCTTCTTCATTCAATTCAAAGGTAAAATCTTCACCTTCTGTTGCTTCCTGTTTCAGACCGCCAGCTACTTCGTCACTTTCTACACCTTCAAATGTAACAACCGGGGAGTTTGTTTCGGTTACCGTAATCGTAAAGTCGCCGGTAATATCCATTCCGCCAATAATATATTGTCCGTTTGAAATTTGATAAGAAATCTCTTCACCATCTTCTTTTGTAACTACAACAGATGCAACCTTACTTCCTTCTTTGCTTGCTTCTACTGTGAAACGATAATCCGTACCATGGGTTGCGGTATCTGCACCGGTTACGCTTGCAGTATTATTTTCATCGAAAGTAACCTCAAACGTCATTCCTTTGGCTGTAATCACAATATTACCATCCACATCCAGAATTTCATATTCTGCTCCATCTTTTATAGGGAGCACTTCTTTTCCACCAACAGTAACTGTTACGTCATAATATTCGCTGGGAGCAGTAAAGGTGTAATCTTCACCTGGAAGAACATAGTCTTCACCGTCAAAGTTCTCCGGCAGTTCTACTGCATAGGCAACCTTAACAACCGTAACATCATCACTTACACTTGCATCCGGTGCATTATTGCTGATAGCACTGTTCTTATTATCAACCTTTGCAGATATAATGGTAACGTCTGCATTACCGGAAGCTTTTGCAGTAAAGTTCAGAGTTGCAACTGCGTCCTCAAAGGTTTTTGCCTCACCATGTCCGGTTATGCGAATGGTTCCGGTTTCCTCGTCGGGAGTGATCACTGCAGAATCATGTGCTGCAGCAGCACTTTCATAGGTCAGCTTATCCTTGTCATAGGATACTGTTACATCATAATCGTTGTAACCGATAATACTTGAATCGCTGTGACCGATAACATTCACGCTTACCGCTGCTGTATTATTCACAGTCGTTGTCTGATCTGCTGAAGCAGAAATACTATACCCTTCTGCTTCTGTTGCAGGTACTTCGGTAATGTTAAAGGTTACTGTATCCTCTGTAACAGAGGTCACTTGATTATAGTCTGCATCAAACACTTCTGCACCAATAGTAACTGTGGTTGCACCTTCTTTGAGTGCCTTGAATGCAACGGTATAATAGTTTCCGGCTTCTACGCTTTCAGCCTTCATAAAGTTAACAAAGCTGAATTCTACATAATGTTTTCCGGTTTTATTGTTTGTCTGGGGATTACCTAACTCAAAAATAGTGTTTGCTTCTCCCACAGCACTTTTGTCTTTATCCAGTTCCAGCGCACTTTCATCGTAATAGACAAAGACCTGAACTCCTGTCGATTCTATTGCCGCGTCACTGGAGACTGTCACATAAACAGTGTCACCGACGGATGCCTCCGTTTTTTCTGATGACATGTTGATCGTATGCGCTTCTGCTGCAAAGGTCGTGATTCCCATATTGAAAATCAGCGCCAATGCCAGAAGCATACTGAGCATTTTTTTCATATTTGTCATCCTTTCCGGTTCATTATTCATTGTTTGTTCCTTTTGACATCTGATAAATCATCATTGCATCTGCAAGAGTAATGGAACCATCTCCATTTACGTCTGCCGCTGCCTTTTGGGCCTCTGTTGCATCAGCAGAATTCTTTGAAAGTTTGTATGCCTGCATTGCATCATTCAAAGTAACTTCTCCGTCGCCACTGATATCGCCTTTGACTGTTTCCTGATTATCCTCAGAATCTTCCGGAAGCTCACAGTTCACTGCAAAAACGTATACATTCTTGTTGTCAGAATCTTCCGGATCATAAATGGTAATCTCAACAACACAGGCTTTTCCGTTGATCGGAAGGTTTGTTACCACTCCGTTTGCCACGTTTCCTGTTGCTGCTTCGGAACCATCATCATAGGTAATCTCATAGGATGCTGTCCACTTCTCAGCGTTGAAGACTGCAGTTACAGGCAGGGTTGCAAGGGTATCGAAATATGTTTCAACCTCGTACTCCATCAGAGCCGCCTTGAAGCTGTCTTCTGCCCACTTGTGGGGATTCAGGCCTGCGTTGCCTCTTGCGAAATTTAATTCCTCAAAGTAAGGAATATCTGCGTGGGTAACGACCACCTTGATACCGCCCATATTACCTTCGCTGTCTGTTGCGTGAATGATCACACTGCCGACACCCTGTGCGGTAACAAGGCCATTTTCATCAACTGTTGCGACGGTTTCATCTTCACTGCTCCATCCGGTTACTGTCAAACCATCTGCAATGTATGCGGTAAGCTTTGTAGTCGGATTTGCATTGTCATTGCTCATTTCCACATAAGTCTTCTGCTGTGCACCGGTGCTGTCCTCTACTGCCACACCTTTGACAGTGACTGTGGTTGTTTCCGTCATA
>SVFL01000062.1 GCA_015056885.1 Lachnospiraceae bacterium | reverse complement strand
CAAGAAGTGATTCACGTTTCTTGGATTCCGCAGTCTTGAGTGCATCATCAATAATCTCTCTTGCCTTCTCCTCTGCATTACCAATGGTGTTATTGGCAGACTTCTGTAAATAAGAAGTTGTCAATTTATTGGTAATCAAAGCTGTGACAAGGATGCAAACCAATGCAACCGCAAGCGCAATCAGAATTGTCTGCGGCATTACAGGAGCACCTCCTTTTATGAAATTTTCATTGTACACTTTGCCTGTAAAACAGGTTCAATAACAATCAAACAAGCAATTTACAACACTTAAATTCTAAACCGAAATGACTCTCGTGTCAAGTAGAAGTGTAAAATAGCTACAAAAATATGAAAAATTTGTGAAATTAAATCAGTAAATTTCCTCAAAATCACGAAGCACATGTCGAATGCTTTCATTTGAAAATCCCTTACGCATAAGAAATGCCGCTTCCTTCTGTCTACGGCTATAGTCGGCAGTATCTCCATCATATCCACGCTTTAAAAGAAGCTTTCGGATCATGGATTCCTCGTCCTGGGCACCGCCTAACTCTTCCCACTCCTCCCAGGCTGATTTAATCACATCCTTTGAGACGCCCTTGCCTTGCAAATCCTGCTCTATACGCTTACGGCTGCGACTTTCCACATTACACCGAATATACTCCGACGCGTATCTTAAATCATCCGTATAATGAAAGGACGCCACATATTCCAAAGCCTCCTCTAAAACAGTCTCCGGATAAAAACCCTGCTTTAGCTTGTCACGAAGCTGTGCAGTAGTATACTCCCTCTTTTGAAGCAGATTCATAGCTCTAAGCTTAGCTCTCTTCGGTAAAAGTTCTGTCATGATTGTGTTGTAGGAGGACTCGGCCAGTTCCTCCCCCTCCTTCACATGATAGAGACGAAGTTCGCCTTTGTATAAAACAAAGGCGAATTCTTGTTCAATATATACTTTACAGCGCGATTTATTCAATTCTTCAATTCGCGTTACCTGCATTATTCCTCATCCTGTCCTTTTTTGGAGCTGCGCTTATCGGAAGCAGCCTCCTCTACCGCAGACTTAGCACCTTCCAAATTGTAATGTGCTCTCACCTTGGCAACAACTTCCTCACAGATTGCAGGATTATCGCGCAAAAACTGTTTCGCATTCTCACGTCCCTGACCAATCTTATTCCCTTCATAGGCATACCATGCACCAGACTTTACAATGACATCTATACCGGCTGCAAGGTCCAAAATATCTCCAACCATAGATATACCTTCGCCAAACATAATGTCAAACTCAGCCTCTTTGAAAGGCGGCGCAATCTTATTCTTAACAACTTTCACGCGGGTGCGGTTACCAATCACCTCACCACCCTGTTTCAAAGACTCAATACGGCGAACATCCAGACGCACAGACGAATAGAACTTAAGCGCACGACCACCGGTAGTAGTCTCCGGATTACCAAACATAATACCAATCTTCTCTCGCAACTGGTTGATAAACACAACGGTACAATTTGTCTTACTACTGATGGCAGTAAGCTTACGAAGCGCCTGAGACATCAAACGAGCCTGCAAACCCACATGACTGTCGCCCATATCTCCATCAATTTCTGCCTTTGGAACCAATGCAGCAACAGAGTCCACTACAACAATATCAATTGCACCGGAACGCACCATAGTCTCAGCAATCTCCATAGCCTGCTCACCATTATCAGGCTGTGAAATATACAAATTATCAATATCTACACCAATATTCTTCGCATAAACAGGATCCAAAGCATGCTCTGCATCAATAAATCCTGCAATACCGCCTCTCTTCTGCACCTCTGCAACCATATGTAAAGTTACGGTAGTCTTACCACTGGACTCAGGTCCATAAATTTCTACAATTCTTCCCTTGGGAATACCACCCAGTCCAAGGGCAATATCAAGACTCAATGAACCGGTGGGAATCGTCTCTACATTCATTTGTGCAGAGGGGTCTCCCAACTTCATAACAGTTCCTTTACCGTACTGTTTCTCCAGCTGGCTGATTGCCGCATCTAATGCTTTAAGTTTCTCTTCTCTTTCCATATCATTATCTCCTTCTCGCAGAGAACGAATGTTCTTATCCGAAATTAGAATAAAACATTTGTTCGGTTTTGTCAACTACTATTTTTCGAAAGTTTTCAATTTCTTGTTTTTCTCTCGACAGAACTAAAATACCATTTTAAAAGTCCAATAAATATCCCTCAATGGCATCCCTCCTTATATTTTTTATTGTTCTGAAATCTGTGGCGAAATGCCGGAACATTAGAATGGTTTATTACAGAAATATCAGACATATAAAATGTATCATAAAAAAAGAACGGTGACAAGAGAATTTTATCATCTGCATTTTAACTAAAACTTAATTCAAATCAAAAAACATAGTCAAAACAACGACACCGGCTTACAGATAATCTGTTTTCACATACTTCAGATATCCTTAAGCCGGTGCCTTGCACTAATAAATTAGCCCATCGCTAACTTGATCACATATTCAAATAAATCTCTGAACTTACCTTCACAACGATACTCGCCGTGGTCCTCAATGTATGCCTCCCCGGTAGACTTGGAAAGACACAACAAAGTTCCGTCTCCAATGATGGTACCGATAACCATGTAATCAGGCTCAACATAACCATTAGAAACCATAATTTCGTCCAAACCTGCAATCCGTTCACTACTGCTTGTAAAATCAAATCCATTTGCAAATCGGAGGAAATCGCAATAATCTTCCGGCAACTGAATCTGGTTATCCTGCTGCCACTTAGTTATCTCTGCCTCTGTAGCAGGCTTATTTACCACAATATTCTTATATCCATACTCAGGTGCTTTACTCTCACACAATTCCACAAATTTGTTCAAAGTGTCTGCCAGAGGATTCGCTCCGACTCTGTTTGACAAACCATGGAAGCTGGAACCCAACTTTTGAAACAGCTTCTTATGAACCTTCGGCTTCAAATAATAAGGATTCTCCCCACCATTTTTGCCTGCATACTCTTCATAAAACTTTTCTCTCTCCTCCTTATTACGGAAGAAAGCAACTGCTGCCAATGTAGCATCCGGAATATTATTGGAAGACTTATGGTTAATATAAAACTCGCCCTTTTGGTTTTTCTTACATGAAAAACCAATCACTTCCCGGGTCTCGAACAAAACCATCTTAAACCGATACATATCCCAGTTCTGATTATTCAGAATATCTGCAGCTTCGGTAGAAGAGGTTAGGAAAAACTGATCATTTTGCACACCATATACACAGTTCAGCTCTGCAAGTTCTTCCTTAACACTTTCGTTATCTTCATGCTTATCCTGATACCACTCAACAATAGTATTCAGAATAGATTCATCCATCGCTACAAATTCAAAATTGTCTGCGTTCTGTGTCGGCGCAAGCAATGTGATTTTCTCACGCAATTGCGTACTCAGAATCTTGTACAAACCAATTGGCGTACCATACTCGCCCTTCTCATATTCCGCAGCATAGCCGGTCATTAAATATGCATCCACAATATTTAATAACTCTTCACATCGCAAGGGATTAAACCGCTTGGTAAACATCTCTAAATAAGCATTTATACTTGCCATCGGAAGTTCAACACCATCATAACTAAGTTTCTTGCAAACCTTTGTGTACATATCAGACATATCATAAGGGTCAGATAATGTGCTGTCGCACTTCACTACCACCTGGATAAGCTTCTTCTGCACATTTTCAGTGTCTCCATCCAAAATTCCCTGCAAAATCGCTTCACATTCCTCCACAGCAATCTCAACTTTGGATTTAGCCTTAGGCGCCACTACCGGAGCCGGTTTTGCTTTAGGCTCTTCTGGCGGATCTTCAAAAGCATTATGTACAAGTGGTCTTCCATCATTCTGGAGATTCGTCCGAAAACTTGGTAAATTCGGAAGCGAAATATTCGTTTGAAGTTTCGCAGAAACGATATCTATGACTTCACTGTTTTTCTTTTTAATTTTATCAAGAAAATCCATATTCTCCCCTCTCTTTCTTTTATATTTTAAATTGGGCAACACCCTATTTAATATTATAACATTTTGCCTTTTCTTGTCTATAGGCGCTCTGCATTTTTATGCAATCTGCACATTTTTTTGCGTCATTTTCGTGCTGTATGCCCTTGTAAATTTTAGCAGTTTCATAAAATATTATCAAAGGTTAATATTACAAAGATATTTCTGTTTGACTATAAGAATACCTGCAAGTGTAAGAGCTCTATAAATTAGAAGTTGTCACGCTCTTTCATTCACAATTCGATTTCCGTCCGGGTGATGATAATTTTGCAACCCGGGTTTGAAGGAATATTTCGTTATCGACGAATTTGGGCATATACAGAAAAAACGAGTGCTGATGCCCCAAATATAGGAAGAATCCGGGTATTTTCAAGGGATTTTTTTGCATATACCCTCGAGCCTTTAGTAAACCTACTTTCATTGTACGAAAAAGCGGGTTTTAGGGTATTATGCCTAGATTTTTCTGTATATGCCCCGTATGGGTCTAAAAAAATTTCTACCGCAAGAAATCCCAAAATATTGAAATTTCAACTCGCTCCACAAAATCATCTTTTTTCTAAGCAAAAAAACAGAGCCGGACTACACCAGCTCTGTCTTTCACTTATTATTCTCTTCTATCTTTTCAGAAATGCGTTCCGGGGCGTATATCACAGCATCCTAGTCCTCACGCCCTTTTTTACATTTGAGTAGTGCAAAAACGAATGCCCCCCACACGCCATAATCCGGTCGCTTCATACCTGATGTACTTACACTTATGATTTCTTTCTGAAGGTCAAATCACTAATGTATTCCAAAATACAGCGGCGCACCAGTGTTAAGGCTGCTGCCACCGCACTATCACGAACTTTTGCGCGGCTTCCGCTGAAATGATACTCCTTTACAGTTACCTTTCCTTTAACACTACAGCCGATATAAACCAAGCCCACTGGCTTTTCCTTGGTACCGCCGTCAGGGCCAGCAATTCCTGTGATAGACACTGCCACATCACATTTACTTGCAGCGGCTGCACCCTTTACCATCTCTTCTGCTATCTGTTTGCTGACAGGACCATATTTCTGCAGAGTTCCCTTTTTCACACCAAGGTATTTACGCTTCGCCTTGTTGGAATAGGTCACAAGACCGGACTTAAATACCTCTGAAGCACCGGGAATATTGACCAGTCTTGCTGAAAGCAAACCACCTGTACAGGACTCCGCACAGGTCATAGTAAGCTTATTCGCAAGCAGCAAATCTTCCACTGCCTTCTCCAAAGTAACCTCTTCCTCTGTAGTGTATACATCTGCTCCAAAACGGGCCTTTAACTCTTTCACCACAGGTTTGGTCAGCTTTTTTGCCTCCTTAACCGTTTCCGCAGAAGCAGTCACACGGATATGCACCTCTCCGGTCTTGGCATAGGTTGCAAGGGTGGGATTCGTCTGGGCATCAATCAAATCCTTGATAGCGGTCTCCACCGCACTCTCACCCTGCCCGCAGATTTTCACTGTCTGGGAATACAAAGCCCCGGGAGTCAGCTCCTCCAAATAAGGACGCACACTTGCCTCAAACATGGGAATCAATTCATTAGGCGGTCCGGGCAAAAGAATTACCTTTGCGTTCTTCTCCTCCATGATAAGTCCGGGAGCCGTGCCATTAGGATTATCCAGCACAATTGCTCCTTTGGGCACCATGGCCTGCTTCCAGTTATTCTCAGTGGGAGTTATATTTCTGGCTGCAAAAAACTCCGAAATACGCTCCATCCACATATCATTGGTGACAAGCTTTCTGCCACACACTTTTGCTGCAACTTCCTTGGTCAAATCATCCTCTGTGGGACCTAAACCACCGGATAAAATTACAATATCTGAACGCTCCATGGCACACTTCAACGTCATGGAAAGACGCTCCTCATTATCACCTACCACACTCTGAAAATAACAGGAAAGTCCTGCCAAAGCACACTGCTCCGAAAGATATGCCGCATTGGTATTTACAATGTTTCCAAGAAGAATTTCGGTTCCTACACTGATTAATTCTACTATCATTTTGTACCTTCTTTCATGACATCCTTATTTTTAATCAAATAATCCACCAAAGAAATAATAGTCAAAGCAATTGCAATCCACATAATAATATTTGTTATAAGAACAAATACACTCACATGCGCAGGATTGCTAAGGAACGGAGCATCCTGAACAATCATCAGACAAATCATTATCATCTGAAAAGTAGTTTTGAATTTGCCCCAATAGCTTGCAGCGATAACTACTCCATTATCGGCTGCAATTGTACGAAAACCGCTGATAATGAACTCTCTGCTGATGATAATGATTACCACCCATGCAGGAATTCTGCCCATCTCCACCAGACCGATCATGGCCGCACACACTAAAAGCTTATCTGCCAGAGGGTCCATAAATTTGCCAAAATTGGATACCAGATTATACTTTCTGGCGATTTTACCGTCCAACAAATCGGTCAGACTTGCAATAATAAAAATAGCCAGTGCCACATACTCTGCCGCAGCGGCATCATATGCAAAAATTGACATAACAAAATCCCACCAATGGTAGCTTCCCAGCAAAAGCACCACAAAAGGCACAATCAAAAACACTCGAAAAATAGTAAGCTGATTGGGCAGATTTTTCACTTTTTCCCTCATCTTCTCATCAATTACTTTTTCATCACTCATGGTATAATTCTCCTATCAAATCATATTCATTGGAATCTGTCACCAGCACCTTGGCAAAATCACCTGTCATCAGACTCGCTGTAGTATTTAAGAACAAATACCCATCCACATTGGGCGCATCACGATAGGTACGCGCCACATAGGTGTCCTCATCAGCCACTTTTCCCTCAATCATCACCGTAAGCACACTGCCTACCAGCTCCTCAGCCTTCTCAAAAGCAATAGCCTGCTGAAGTTCCATCAGTTCATCTCTCCGAAACTCCTTGATTTCCTCCGGAATCTGGCCCTCCATAACAGCTGCCGGTGTATCCTCTTCCTGAGAATAAGTAAATACGCCCAGTCTGTCGAACTCACAATCATTTACAAAGCGATAAAGTTCCTCAAAATCTTCCTGAGTCTCCCCGGGGAATCCACTGATAAGTGTGGTTCTTAAGCAAATATCCGGAATACGCTCACGCAGCTTTGCAACCATTGTACGAAGCTCCTCCTGATTGGTTCTGCGTCCCATGCGCTTTAACACATTGTCTGCACCATGCTGAATGGGAATATCCAGATAATTGCACACTTTAGGCTCCGACGCAATTGCTTCAATCAACTCGTCAGTAATCTCTTCCGGATAACAATAGAGCAGACGAATCCAATAAATACCGGGAATCTTCGCCAATTCATGTAAAAGTTTCGGCAAACATTTCTCACCATACAAATCCACGCCATAGAGAGTTGTCTCCTGGGCTACAAGAATTAATTCCTTTACACCACTTTCTGCCAACTGCTTTGCCTCTTCCAGCAAACTTTCCATAGGCACACTGCGGAACTTCCCGCGCACCTTGGGTATAATACAATAAGTACAAAACTTATTGCACCCTTCTGCAATCTTAAGATATGCAAAGTGACCGCCGGTGGTCACCACGCGTTTCTTGCCGGTAACCGGTGCTGCATCAATGCTTCTGTAATGATTCTTGGCGTCATTTTGAAGAATTTCATCAATCGTCTCAACAATTTCATCAATAGCTGTTGTTCCAATAATGGCATCCACCTGAGGAATTTCCTCTTGAATCTCCTCCTTGTAACGCTGAGCCAGACAACCGGCTGCAACCAGTACCTTAACGCTGCCGGCATCCTTAAGTTCTGCCATCTGAAGCAGAGTATTAATACTTTCCTCCTTGGCATCACCTATAAAACAACAGGTATTAACTACTACAATATCTGCATCATTTTCATCGTCAGTAAACTGATACCCCTTCTCAGTGAGCATTCCCAGCATCATCTCAGAATCCACCAGGTTCTTGTCACAGCCAAGAGATACAAATAAAATTTTCATAGATTACCTTTCTATTCTTAACAATCTTAACAAACATAACGAACAACAATAGCCGGCATTCATTTCACACCGGCTATCGCATACTCTCGCTTATAATCGCTCTATACTTCTTCCTCGTCGCTGAGAATCTTAATCTTACCCTGGTTAAGCTCCTCTACTGCAAGAGAAAGAGGCTTGGTAGGATCTCCATTGACCAAGGGCTCATCTCCGGAAATAATCTGTCTTGCGCGCTTAGAGGTTGCCATAACGATGGAATAACGGCTGTTTACTACAGGTGCTTCGCCCTGCTCTACCTCACTGTTTACTACCTGCATCAAATCTGAATAAGACGGATGTAACATTAATTTTGTGCTCCTTTCACGAAACCTTTCAGTTCCTCTCTGATTTCTTTTATAAATGCTTCTCTGCGAACGGGTACCGCGCGGGCTGCCTTCACGATCTGGTGAAGTTCCTCCACACAGGTCTCCAGATTGTCATTTACCACTATATAATCATAGGCTTCAATGCCTTCTGATTCTTCACTTGCCCGGGCAAGACGCTTGGCAATTACCTCTTCCGTCTCCGTACCACGGGACTTTAATCTGCGCTCCAATTCAGCCGCTGTGGGCGGTGTAACAAAAAGCAACAGACTCTCAGGGAACAGCTTCTTAATCTGCAAAGCCCCCTGAATCTCTATCTCCAGAATTACATTCTTGCCTGCAGCAAGTTGCTCTTCCACATAAGCTTTCGGGGTTCCATAATAGTTGTCACAATACTGCGCATACTCAATGAAACCGTCCGCCTGAATCTTCTCCTCAAACTGTTCTCTGCTGGAAAAGAAATAATGAACACCATCCTGCTCACCCTCTCTGGGGGCTCTGGTGGTCATGGAAACTGACAATGCATAATTGTCATAGGTCTCCAACAGCTTTTTTACCAAGGTTCCTTTACCGGCACCTGAAAAACCGGAAAGTACTATCAAAATTCCTTTGTTTTGCATTGTATTAGCCATAATACCTCACTTTTGCCACATATCGGCTTCCTAATCCGGAAGTTCCTCTGCTTCTGCTACATTCTCACCCTGTACCTGGGCCCGTCCGGCTATGGTCTCCGGCAAAAGTGCCGACAGCACTACCTGACCATTTTCCATTACAAGCACTGATTTGGTACGTCTTCCCTGAGTGGCATCGATAGCCGTTCCCTCTTCCTTGGCCCGTTGTACCATACGCTTAATGGGCGCAGAATCCGGACTGACAATGGCAACTATTTTGCTTGTATTAACAATATTGCCAAAACCGATGTGTATTAGCATAAAGCCTCCGTTACTCAATATTTTGAATCTGCTCTCTTACCTTCTCAATCTCTGTCTTAAGCTCGATTGCGCAGTTAGAAATCTCTAAATCATTGGACTTGGACAAAGTGGTATTAGCCTCCCTGTTCATCTCCTGAGCGATGAAGTCCAGTTTACGTCCTATGGAACCACCTTCCAAAAGTGTCTTCTTGGTGGTTTCAATATGGCTGCGCAGACGCACAAGTTCCTCGTCTACACACACCTTATCTGCAAAGATGGTAACCTCTGTCAAAAGACGCCCTTCATCTACCGTATTGTCCGCCAAAAGATCTCTTACCTTATCTTCAAGCTTCTGTCTGTATTCAGCTACAATTTTGGGTGAACGCTCAGAAATGAAATCTACCAGAGACAGCATATTATCGAGCTTGCCAATCAAATCCTCGCGAAGCTGGTTACCCTCATTGATACGGGTCTGCACAAACATCTCTGCCGCACCCTTCACTGCCTTCTGAAGCTCCTTCCAAAGCTCTTCCTCATCTACATTCTGATCCTCCATGGTAAATACCTCAGGATACTTGGACAGTGTAGACACGCGAATATCATTATCCAGGCCAAAGTCTGCTGCCATCTGACGAAGATACCCCAAATACTCCTCTGCCAGTTCCTTATTGTACCGGACACTGGAGGTATTCTCTGAAAAATCTTCATAAGTGATAAATATATCAACCTTACCTCTGGAAATGTAATTCTTCAATTCAGCACGGATAGCCGACTCAAAGAAATTCAACTTCTTGGGCATCTTGATATTTACATCAAGATATCTATGGTTGACAGATTTCATCTCAACAGTAAATTTCCTATTATTCTCGGCAATCTCACATCTGCCGAAACCGGTCATGCTTTTAATCATCTGTAATCCCCCAGTCATTTCTGGCAAATTTTAACCCATATGTTTCTTTATTATAAAATAAGTCCGGGAACTCGTCAAGTCGCCCGGACCCACTTTATCAATTTAAAATTCATGAAAATTCTATGAAATATAATACAATTCACCTAATTTTTCTATTTGGGCACGTCCCATGGTTACCTCAGTAATCTCTCGACGCAGGCTCTCTTCCTCCTCCACCGGCACAATCAGTTTAAGTGTTACAATATCCGTATAGTCACTGCTTGCCGGTTCTAAGCCCCTCTGGCCCAGAAGATACAAAATTTTGCCCACTCCGTTATAATCGGTAATCACCTCAAGTTCACAGCCATGGCGGTTCGTACCAATCACGCAGTTGTTCAGACCTTCCTTAACTGCCTGAGTGTAGGCACGCACCAAACCTCCCGTCCCCAGAAGCACACCACCAAAATACCGTGTCACAACAACTGCCACATTACGCACACCTTCCCCCAAAAGCACTTCAAGCATGGGTCTTCCGGCTGTACCGGAAGGTTCTCCGTCGTCACTGCAACGGGTCAGTTCCCCCCTGTCCCCAATGACAAAAGCAGAGCAATTATGTCTGGCATCCCAGTATTTTTTCTTTATACTTTCTATAAAACGGACAGCCTCTTCCTCTGTTTCACATTTGGCTACCGTGGCTATGAAGCGGGACTTTTTCTCTACAATCTCCCCTTCGCCGCCCTCCAGCAGTACTTTATAAGCATCCATGGCAAATTCCCCTTTTAATTTCCTTATTAGATTCTAGCATATTTTGTGCAAAATGTGAAACAATTCTTAATAAGCAAAAGAAAACCTTTATTTACATACATTTTTTTGATATAATAGATTGAATCTCTATGCAAAGCAATCAAGAGAAGACAGTATTTAAGCTATTTAACTGAATTTAAGAAAGGCGAACTATATGAATTACGGTAAAAGAGGTGTCAAAGCAAAACAAAAGGCACTAAATTCCAAATCGGGGAAATGGGGACGTAAACTGGCCGTCACGGCACTAAAATTCTGTCTGGTAACCATACTGGGCGTAGGCATTTGCGGTGCTGCTGCCGGAATCGGTTTATTCCACGGAATACTGGAATCTACCCCCCATGTGCGTCTCAGTGATATTGTAGCTTCCGGTGAAGCTACGATTGTATATGACCGGGAAGGCAATGAAATTGACCAGTATGTAAGTACCAACTCCAATCGTATCGAAGTAACTATTGATCAGGTTCCCACCCATTTAGGGCAGGCCTTTGTAGCTATCGAGGACAAACGATTCTACGAACATAACGGTATTGACATCATCGGTATGTTCCGTGCGGGTTGGCAATTCATTAAAACAGGCGGTGAAGAGAAACAGGGTGCAAGTACCATTACCCAGCAGCTTCTCAAAAATACCGTTTTCACCACATGGACCGAAGAAGACGGTAACATGATTAAGATGATTAAGCGTAAACTGCAGGAGCAGTACCTGGCATTGGAACTCACTAAAAACTCCGACAAAGATGATGTTCTTATTCGCTATATGAACGCCATCAACCTCGGTCAGAACACTCTGGGTGTGGAAGCAGCTTCCCTGCGTTATTTCGGTAAGTCCTGCTCAGAACTGACCATTTCCGAAAGTGCAGTAATTGCCAGCATAACCCAGAACCCTTCGGCCTACAATCCTCTCCGCTATCCGGAGAACAACCAAAAGCGTCGTAAGGATTGTCTGGATACCATGTTGGAACTGGAATTTATCACAAAAGAGGAATACGATACTGCTATTGCTGATACAGAAGCCGTGTATGAACGCATCAGTCTCTACGATGTAGACTTCAAAGTAGGCGATACCACTTCCGGTTCCTATTTTTCCGATGCTGTATATGAACAGGTTTTAGCAGACCTGATTGAAGCAGGATATTCCGAATCCAACGCAGAATATTTGATGTCTTCCGGCGGACTTCGTATTGACTCCACTCTGGATCCCAAAATTCAGAAAATTGCCGATGAAGAATTTGCTAACGAAGAAAACTATAGCGAGAATGTTCGCTGGTATTTGAATTATGCACTGACTATTACTGACAAAAGCAATGAAAAGCATAACTTCAGTAAAGAAAACATGATGAGTTGGTTCAAAGAAAATCATGACAGAAAGTTCAATCTGATTTTCTCCTCCCAGGATGCCGCATACGAAGCAATCAACCTTTATCGCGGTGCTATGATGGAAAGCCTTGGTATGCCTGCCGATTCGGACGAGTACGAAGAAAACATCTCCATGGCAGCCCAGCCTCAGGCAGCGATTGTTATCGAAGATCAGACCACGGGATATGTGGTGGCAATGGTAGGTGGACGAGGTTCCAAGGAAGGCCGACGCACCTTAAACCGTGCAACCTCTGCCGGAAGTTCCCCCGGCTCCACCTTTAAAGTTCTGGCAGCCTTTGCTCCGGCTCTGGATGCCAACGGCCAGACTCTTGCAACCGTTTATAATGATGCTCCCTTTAACTATGACTCCGGTCAGCCGGTAAACAACTGGTATGATGTTAACAAGGTGGGCTGGAAGGGCATTTGCTCCATTCGTTATGCAATTGAGCAGTCCCTGAATATTGTTTCTGTAAAAACATTTACAGTTGTAACTCCACAGCTGGGTTACGATTATCTGATAAACTTTGGATTTACAACTTTGACAGACGGTACATGGATTGGTGACCAGATGTTCTCTGACATCAACCAGCCTACAGCCATCGGCGGAATTACCTACGGTGTAAGCCCCTATGAATTAAATGCAGCTTACGCTTCCATCGCTAATTTGGGCACTTATATGGAGCCCAAGCTCTACACCAGAGTAACCGATGCAGACGGCAATGTCATTCTCGACAATACTACTCCCAAGAGCCGTCAGGTATTAAAGGAAACTACAGCATTCCTTTTGACCGACGCCATGACTGATGTAGTAACCAAAGGAACCGGCGGAAGATGTAACTTTAATCCCTCCATGGCAATTGCGGGAAAGACCGGTACTTCACAGAACACACAGGATGTATGGTTTGCAGGATATACGCCCTACTATACTGCAACGGTGTGGGCCGGTTATGACAACAATGTAACCATGAACGGTACCGAAGATGATGTAGCTAAGAATCTGTGGCGCTCTATCATGAAGCGCGTTCATGAAGAATTACCCAATCAGGCATTTCCTGTTCCCAGCGGACTGGTTCAGCTTGAGGTTTGTAGCAAATCCGGTAAGCTCCCTACTCCCGGCCTCTGTGCGGAAGCCGGTTGCGTGATTACCGAATACTTTGCGGAAGGCACAGAGCCTACTGAACTTTGCGACATTCATTATCAGGGACGCATCTGTCACTACTGTGGCTTGATTGCAGCACCGGAATGTCCTTTCGCTTATGATGGAATCGCAATGTTACCACTGCCCGAGCATCCGGCATTGTTAACCGGTTCCACCATTATTACAGAAAACCCGGATGGTACACAGACGTTGACACAACCTCGTACCTCCAATGTTTGTCCTCATGATGCTCTATTCTTCCTGAATCCGGACTATGAAACGATTCTCAACCAACATCGTTG
Source organism: Lachnospiraceae bacterium (assembly GCA_015056885.1). Taxonomy (GTDB): domain Bacteria; phylum Bacillota; class Clostridia; order Lachnospirales; family Lachnospiraceae; genus Acetatifactor. The sequence continues at coordinate 211 of SVFL01000062.1, read as the reverse complement.
GGAAATTGCTCAAAGAGATCCCGGATATTCGGAAAGTGATGATGATGACGATTGATAAATAAGTCTTTATACAGCAACGGAGCCCGTGCATGAATGCACGGGCTCCAAATCATTTAAACTATGTTTAATCCACTCTATATTACAGACCTTTAATCTCCCGAATCTGTCTCTGCAAATCTTCCACACCTGCCTGTGCATTCAGAATTGCTTT
>SVFL01000061.1 GCA_015056885.1 Lachnospiraceae bacterium | reverse complement strand
CTTGCTCCACACAAAAAAAGAAGCACCCGCCACACCTGTCGGCATACTTCCTTTTCTCACACATAATACTTGCATACATTATATCGGTTCTTTAGTAAGTCACTTCTCCGTCATGAGACAACAAAGATACATTTCTTACACCCTTAAGTCCGCTTACATCCTTCACCAGACTGCCTCCATCTTTCACGCGAAGTTCAATAATCAGATCACAGCCGTGCATATTGATATTGCGTGACTTAACATGGGGTTTCGAGGAATATCTGCCCACAATCTTCATCAGTTCTTCTTCTACATCACAATTGTCTGCATTGACAATCAACAGCACAGACTCGCTACGTGTCGGTATTAATTCCAGCAAAAGGAGCACAACCGTCACCAGAATCGCAGTGATTACTGCCACCTCAAAAAGTCCGGCACCACAGATGATACCTGTGGAGATGGACCAGAACAAAAACACCAAATCCTGAGGTTCCTTCACCGCAGTACGGAAACGCACAATGGATAGCGCACCAACCATACCCAAAGAAATTACCACACTGGATTGAATGGTCAAAATAATAGAAGCGGTGATAACCGCAAGTGCTACCAACGAAATATTGAAACCTTTTGAATAAAAAGAATTTCTGCTCAGCAGACGGTATACAGCAAAAATATATACTGCAATGGCAGCGGTAACCGCCAATGAAACGACAATCGTAGTGGTAGACAAATCTGTAGAAACAAATCCCTCTAAAAATGATTTTTTAAGAACATCCTGAAATCCCATAATTTAACTCCTTTGTATTTATACTATCCGCAAAATTTGCGGCAAATGTAATATTTAGAATAAGTTGCCCGTCTGAGCGTTCCAAGCTGCATGGCGTTATTTAGAAAGTCCGGCAAAAGCTCATCATATTTCACTTCCAGAACATGAGCACCCACAGGCATCACCGGCCTGCTGTTCACCACCGGTTGCAAAAAATCCTGTACATCAGAGGAACCTGCAATATTTCTGTCAAACGTGATACGTACATTTCCTGCCTGATAAACATACGGGGTTCGCTCATAGGATACAATCACCTTGCCACGCATGTATCGGGTACTGTATTTCAAGAAAAATTTACGCAGAAGCTCTGCCTGTCCCCGCTCCGGTTCATACCCATTTACCATATCCCAGGAAAGACTTCCGTTCAAAACAGCCTCACACTGTTCCCTGGTCAAAGAACAACTGTCCTTGTGATTTTTACCGTTTCTTTTCTGCTTGCATTCCAGTGTAATATACTCCGTATCGGCATTATATATTCGAATACGGAACTTTTCTCTGGAATTCACACCATCCTCATTCTCATAAAAACAGCTATTATCAATGTCGTCAAAGTAGATACTACGAATATTATAAATCCCCTCCGAACCCGCATGCGGATCTTTTTGACAATATTGGCGGATACGGTGTTCTATCATTTGAAGCTGCGCTTCCGTGCAGACATACTTTAATTCATTACGATATTTTTTCTCCACGATATTCCTCGTTTCCATCTTGATTAAGTCTCAAGAGCCCGGTCTGTACAACCAGGCTCTTAATAATCCCTTATCCCAAATTAACCAATTGGACTGAACAGCCCACATCTTCTTTACCATCTCCGCAAGCTTCCACTCTCTCTACATGAGCAGTAATGATAATCCTCTGCCCCTTAGTAACCGCAGCAAAACGAATGGTATCTTCATCCTTAATACGCCCTTTTGGAGCCTGCGCCAAAAGACCAATAGAACTCATATTCAGGACTGTAATTTCGAAATTATCGGAAATCTTCTCGCCCTGTCTGGTAATCTGGTCAACAACACCGGTAATATTTACCTGATAACGCACCGCATGGCGGTCATCTTTGTCCGAACCTTCATAAAGAACAATCCCCATCTTGTTGCCATCCCTGGCCCCTACAGTTCCCTGAGTCTCAAACAATCCTGATTTGCTAAAAACCAATGCGCTGATAACAACCCCCTCTGCCACTTCAAAACCATCTGCCTCAACAGCGATATGTCCGCGGTCCATATCGTGGGCAATAATTGTGGTATCTGCAATTGTTTCTTCCTTCTCCACATCGCGAATCACAATTCTGCATTGTCTTAAATTCTCACTAAGGCTCATTTCCATTCCTTTCCTAAATACGCTATTATTGCGTTACGTTCCCCAAATCATACTCTGACAAAATCTTTGTCAGTAATCTGTAATAGGGAATATGGCTCTCATTCCAAGTCATAATATTTTTGACAAATTCCAGACTCAAAACAGCTTCCGTGCCGTATTTGTCCTTGAATCTGATATGCGCAAATGAAATAATCTGCTGCTTTTTCAACTTATCATAAAGCTCCGTACTGGTGTTGGCAATTCTCTTGATATTATCATACATCAAAACACCTGTATCATCATATCCCTTCTTGAGCTCCGGCATGTCCAAATAGTCGATGGTACTCTCGACCACCGATTTTGATAATCGATTCGCACCTGCCATCCCCACCTGTTTAAAGGGAGTTCCGGCATACAACATTACGCGCTGGATATTCATATTCAACGAAATATCATCCAGCAAACGGAACAGCGGATAATCCTTGCCCGTATAAACCTTGTCCTGCATTGCACAGACAAGCTCTGCCGGCGACATATTACCACGGCTGTTCAACGGATTCTCACCCATTCGGGTATTCCGGATATCCTCCAATGTTCCATGCTTATCCTTGCCGTAAATAATATATCTGTTTCTTCCCTTTTCCTTCGCACGATAAAGTGCAAAATCAGCCAGGAAGAATAAATCTTCATAATTGTCTGCGTCTTTGGGATATGCTGCACATCCGATAGATAATGTGAGGGAAATTTCTTCTCCGGTATCCGTCTTAACGGTATTGGCAGCTACTCTGGTACGAATACTGCGCAAACGTTCACGCATGGTTTCCATATCATATGCATCAAAGAAGAGAACCAAAAACTCATCTCCGCCAAAACGACCTACAAGTCCGGTATCACGCACCTCATGACGAATGATGGAAGCAACCTTTTTCAAAACCTCGTCACCCTTCATATGACCATAAACATCATTAACCTTTTTAAAATAATCAATGTCTATGATTGCAAGAGTAACATTCTGCGTTTTCTTCTCATCTATAGTACTGACAACCAGCTTGGTAATCTCAGCTTTGGTAAGCACTCCGGTCAGGTAATCCCTCTCCAATGCCGGCTTATTTTCTGCGGAGGACGCAGAGCGTTCGCTCCAAAAATGGATATAACCGGTAGTATAGACATACTCGCCATTCTCATATATGGACATACCTTTCACCAAGGTATACGCTGTTTCACGTATATTCAGAATGTCTCCTGCAATATTAATGGCAAATCGATCGCCGCCACTACGCAAAATGCCCACCAGCTTCTTGACATCCGACATATTGCTTTCATCTGCCCGTTCCAAAAGCTTTTTCTCGAAATCCTCTAAAGACATGGCCATTATATTTGCTTCGAATCTATCCGCTGCATATACTCGAATATGATTCTGTATTGCATCGTATTCAAAATAATAATCATTGTAAAGTCTGAGAATCGCATTTTTCCTGGTCACCTGATTTTTAAGGTTCCACTCCCATTCCTGCATCTCATCCAAAACAATCATTTTGATGTCAGCAATCTCTTCATTCTCTCGCGAAACAAACAGTGCCAAAGTTTTTTTGCTGTCTCCGGCCTCTGTTACAAGGGGCAAAATAACCGTCTGCTCCTGTTCGATATACTCCGGCAACATCTTTGCACAGGATGGCTCTACCAACTTATCAAAGGTGTTGTAAAGTCTGCTGCCGATAAATCCGTAAAACGCAGTATTTGCGGACAAAATATCAAAAGTCTTACTATTCACTTTTACTTCATATGCATTGCCCTTATACATTGCAAATACTCCATCCTCACCAAGATACCCGCGCACATATGCTTATACGCCGCAAAAGGGGTATCATAAGACACCCCTTCCCGTTCACCTATCAAATCTTACTGCTTTTCTACCTCTGCATCAGGTGCATTCTTCTTAACGGATTCAACACCATTTAAGCAGCTTGCCTTCGCCTTATATCCCTCACCAGTAGCGATAACCTGACCGTTGGTTGCCGTAAGGCGGAAACGATACTCACCAGCCTTATCCTGATAAACCTCAAACTTAGGATTCTTCTCCGTTGCATAACCATCCACAGTCTGATCCTCAACAGCTGCAACAGGTGCATTTTTCTTAACTGATTCAATGCCGTTCATACAGGATGCCTCTGTGCTGTATACCTCAGAAGTCGCGATAACCTCGCCATTTCCTGCCTTCAAATCAAATTTGATACCGGTACCTGTTTCTCTTACAACAAACTTACCCATTGGTCTCATCCTCCTGTATAGCATATTTTATTTAATGTATTTGAATTTATTTTACTATAGCCATGCTTTTTTTGCAACGAAAATCGTCAAAAAACCGTTAATCGCCGGCTTAATATTCCTCTGCAATATCCAGTTCTTTCTGCTCAGCCTGAATAGGTAATGCATAACCGGGGGTATGACGCAGGAACAAAAACCAATAACCGGCACCCACAATACCGCTTCCGCCTACAATATTTCCAAGTGTTACCGGCAGCAGATTATGCAACAGAAATGTTCCCCAAGTCAATCCGTCCGCAGCAACTCCATACTCTGTTGCAGTTAAAATACCGGCCACTCCAAAATAAATATCAGCAACACTATGTTCAAATCCACATAATACAAAGAGCATAATCGGCCAAAAGCTCATCAAAAGCTTGCCGGAAACTGTCTTGGCCGCAAAAGCTGCCCAAACTGCGATACAAACCAGAATATTACAAAGAATACCTCGAATAAACGCCTCTGAAAAAGACTGATTTACCCTGGACACCGCCGATGCAACCATCTTATCTGCCAAAGCTCCGTCAAACAATTCCGGTGTGCCACCATAAACCACCATACCAGCCACCATCATCGTTCCGATCGTATTTCCAAGAAATACGAAAAACCAGTTTTTTAACATCTCCCATACTTTGACCTTTTTCTCTAAAACAGCAATGATAATCAGATTATTGCCGGTAAACAACTCACTACCCGCTATCAGCACCATAGCAAGCCCTGCCGGAAACACACATGCACTTACCAGTCGCGAAATAGACGGATTTGCAACGGTAGTGCCCGCCACATTGGACGCGATCCCCGCAAAACCGATAAACATACCTGCAAAAATACCCAAAACAACCATTTTAAGTGCAGAGATACGAACCTTATGAATCCCAATCTCCACAAAACTTCTTGCTATCTCAAGAGGTGAATGCATAGAATTTCTCCTTTCGCTGTTCAAACTGTTTATAAAAATCTGCCTCCCCGTCATAGGGTGTCAGATAAAATGTCTGTAATAAAAGCATATTCAGATTACGGGCAAAAGCTTCATCTTTGCTACCTGCCAGCCACTCTTCCACTTCATTGAGAAGATAATGCCAGCATGTCACAAACTCCCGATAACGGCTCCTGTCCGGTGTATCAATCCACTTACTCACCTTTATCTTGGTGTGTACCGCAGTGCACTCTCCTGTCTGTAGGAAATATTTAAACGCACCGTTTTCATAATATCGTCCCAAAGGAAACAATCGGCAGATTCCGGGTCTCAATGCGTGTACAGAACACCGACCCTGTTCATTCAAAAAGGCACAGCACTCCGTCTCACCAATCATTCTAAGATGGGGCAAAATATACCCGTCAACTACTCCAAGCGCAATCTCTTTCTCCAGAAAATCTGCAAAGGGTCTTCCAAGTCCGGTTGTCAATCGATATACATCGTATGGGTCCAACAAAATGGTATCTCCCATCCCTCTGCAACAGTCACTACAGCCATTGCAACCGTGACAATCTGCCTTTACCATATCATTTTCATCATACAGTCTTCCATCAGAAATATCCGCAAGACTTACATTTCGCTTCATACATCCCTCCCAAAATCTCTTATCCAACATTATACACGACAATACTCTATTATGCAACAAGAGCCCCACATTTGACTGTTTAGTCATGTGGGGCCCTTGTCAACCTATACAATAAAAAAGAAGATTTTATTTCCCGGAAGTACACTTAGGGGAAGTGCTCTTTCGGAAAAGAGGGGAGCTAATTCATCGGACAGCTTATTTTGCAGCCATCTCTGTCTTCAGCTTCTCGGTCAATGCAGGGAGAATCTTGTTCAAGTCACCTACGATACCATAATCAGCCACATCAAAAATAGGAGCTGTCTCATCCTTATTAATCGCGATAATTACGTCAGATTCTTCCATACCTGCCAAATGCTGAATCGCACCGGATATACCTACTGCAAAATACAGATTAGGACGAACCGTCTTACCGGTCTGGCCTACCTGATAGTCCTTGGACATCCATCCTGCATCCACAACTGCACGGGAGCAACTTACGGTACCGCCCAGAACCTCTGCCAAATCTTCAAGAAGCTTGAAGTTCTCAGCACTGCCCACACCACGGCCACCGCTTACCAAAATCTTGGCATCCATGATGTCAACGGTCTCGGTAACAGATTTTACGATATCCAGAATCTCAACATATTTGTGATCAGGAGTAAATCCGGGATTAAACTCCTCGATATTTGCCTTGGCACCTTCTACTTTGGAACGTTTCTGCATTACACCGGGACGAACCGTAGCCATCTGGGGACGGAACTCCGGACATGCAATCGTAGCAATGGTATTACCGCCAAATGCAGGTCTGGTCATAAGAAGCTGATTATGCTTCTGCTCTCTGCCGGGAATCGGATTGATGGGGAAATCCCCAATCTCAAGCTGGGTACAGTCTGCTGTCAGACCGGTGTGCACTCTTGCAGAAACACGAGGACCCAAATCACGTCCGATTGCAGTTGCACCTACCAGGAAAATCTCCGGCTTATATTTCTCAATCATGGAAGCCAATGCATGTGCATATGGCTCCGTTCTGTATTCTTTTAATTCAGGATCGTCGATAACGATAACCTTGTCAGCACCATAAGCAGCCAGCTCATCAGCTAATCCCTTTACATCGCTACCCACCAGTACAGCAGTTACCTCCGTGCCCAGAGCCTCAGCCAAATCCTTACCCTTGCCAATCAGCTCAAAAGCGATTCCGTTTAACACATTGTCTACCTGCTGTGCGAAGACATATACACCTTTATATTCTGCTAAATTCATTGTATTTTCCTCCGTCTGCTTAGATAACATGTTTGTCTTTCAACTTGCCCACAATGTAGTCAACTGCCTCTGCGGTATCCAAAGTAACCTTTTCACCGGCACCCTTACGAACCTTATCGGAAGCCTTTGCAATCTGGGTAGGTGAACCCTTAAGACCCAAATTACTGTCCTCAACATCCTTAAGATCCGCTCTGCCCCATACAGTAATCTCTGCATCACAAGCATCAAAAATTCCGCCGGGAGTCATGTAACGGGGCTCGTTTAACTCTGCAAGTGCAGTTACAAGACAAGGCATCTTTGCCTTCAGTACATGATATCTGTCGTCAAACTGACGCTCAACTACAACACTGTCACCTTCAATTTTCAAATTCTGTGCATAAGAGATAACCGGAATATCCAAATGCTCAGAAATCTGAGGACCTACCTGTGCAGTATCACCATCGATAGCCTGACGTCCGGTAATAATCAAATCATACTCGAGGTTGCGAAGAGCTCCTGCCAACGTCTGGGAAGTAGCCCATGTATCCGCACCGCCCAGCACTCTGTCGGTAACCAGAACACCCTTATCTGCACCCATTGCCAATGCCTCACGAAGTACATCCTCTGCCTTAGGAAGACCCATGGTAAGCACGGTAACCTCTGTATTGTCGGGGTCTGCATCCTTCAGACGAAGAGCAGCCTCAAGACCGGCCTTGTCATCGGGGTTCATAATTGTCATCATAGCAGCTCTGTCTAAGGTACCGTCAGGATTAAACTTTACGCCGCCCTTGGTATCGGGAACCTGCTTTATACAAACAACGATTTTCATTGTATTTTCACTCCTTTTATATTCAGTCTTACTTCAATAATGCTGCTGAGATAACCATACGCTGAACTTCCGATGTACCCTCGTAAATCTCGGTAATCTTGGCATCTCTCATCATGCGCTCCACATCGTACTCTCTGGTATAACCATAACCGCCATGAAGCTGAACTGCCTTGGTGGTAACCTCCATAGCCATTTCAGCTGCATACAGCTTAGCCATGGCTGCTTCCACACCGTAAGAAGTCTTCTTATCCTTGGTGTACTGATCCTTGGTGCATGCAGCCTTGTAAACCAGCATCTGCGCCGCTGCAGCTTTTGTAGCCATATCAGCAAGCTGGAACTGAGTGTTCTGGAATGCGCTGATGGAACGGCCAAACTGCTTTCTCTCCTGAGTGTAAGCAACCGTTCTCTCCAATGCACCTTCACCGATTCCCAGTGCCTGTGCAGCGATGCCGATACGTCCGCCATCCAAAGTGTGCATTGCAATATTGAAGCCCTTACCCTGCTGTCCCAGCATATTCTCTTTCGGAATGCGGCAGTCAGTGAAAATCAATTCATAGGTAGATGAACCACGGATACCCATCTTCTTCTCCTTGGTACCGAAGGTGAATCCGGGAGTGTCCTTCTCTACGATAAATGCGGAAATCTCCTTGAAGGATTTGCCCTTCTTCTCGATGATACCGGTCACTGCAAAGATGATATAAACTTCTGCTTCCTTACCATTGGTGATGAAAATCTTGGAACCGTTAAGCACCCACTCATCACCATCCAAAACGGCTTTGGTCTGCTGGCCCTGAGCATCGGTTCCAGCACCGGGCTCGGTAAGACCAAATGCCCCAAGCTTACGACCACTTGCCAAGTCAGGCAAATATTTCTGTTTCTGTTCTTCTGTACCATAGGTCAAAATAGGATCACAGCAAAGAGAGGTATGTGCAGATACAATAACTGCGGTAGTACCGCAAACCTTTGCCAACTCCTCAACACACATTACATATGTCAAAACATCACAACCCTGTCCACCATACTCCTTAGGTACTGGGATTCCCATAAAGCCTGCCTTAGCCATTTTCTCAACAGTTGCACGGGGGAATTCTTCTGTCTCATCAACCTCCTGTGCCAGGGGCTTTACTTCCTTCTCAGCGAACTCTCTAAAGAGCGCTCTCGCCATTTCATGCTTTTTGCTCAAAGTAAAATCCATGATTTTTCTCCTTCACTATTAAAACTTTCTATTTGCTGTAATCAAAGAAACCAACACCGGTCTTCTTACCCAGCTTGTTATCCGCAACCATCTTCTTGAGAAGAGGCTGGGGAGCATATTTCTCATTCTTGGTCTCGTTGTAAAGAACCTCCATGATTGCCAGACATACATCCAGACCAATCAAATCACCCAGATGAAGAGGTCCCATAGGATGAGATGCACCAAGCTGCATTGCCACATCAATATCCTCAGCGGAAGCAGTACCTGCATCCAGCACGCCAATTGCCTCGTTAATCATGGGAATCAGAATTCTGTTTACCACAAATCCCGGAGCTTCCTTTACCTCTACGGGAGTCTTGCCAATCTCAGTTGCAATAGCCTTAATCTTATCAACCAGCTCCTGAGGAGTATTCTCTGCTTTAATTACCTCAACCAGTTTCATTCTGTCGGCAGGATTGAAGAAATGCATACCAATCATAGGACGGTCAAGGTCAGCGCCAATCTCAGTGATGGAAAGAGAAGATGTATTGGTTGCAAAAATACACTCCGGCTTTACAATCGCCTGCAACTCCTTGAAGGTATCCTTCTTAATCTGCATATTCTCAGGAGCAACTTCGATAACCAGATCACAATCTGTACAAATATCCTTAAGGCCTGTTACAACCTTAGCAGCAATAGCATCTGCCTGCTCCTGTGTAATCTTCTCCTTGCCAACAAGGAAGTTTAAATTTTTTAAAATCTTTGCCTTACCGCCATCAGCGAACTCCTGCTTGATGTCACAGAGACAAACCTCATATCCTTCTGTCATTGCAAATGCCTGTGCAATTCCGGAACCCATGGTTCCTGCGCCGATAATACCTACCTTCATGTCTATATCCTCCTAACAGTTTTTGAAAGGTTCTTTCACCTTGTCTTTGTTCTTGTCTAAGAAAAATTCCATACCGTATTTCTGGTCAGCTGTCTCAAAACAGTCGCCAAAAAGCTTCTCTTCGATTACCAGAGCCTCATCCATTGATGCATCCAGACCTTCATTGATAGCCTTCTTACAGTTTCTCACTGCAATGGGAGCATTCTTGGCAATGCCGGAAGCAATCTTCTCTGCCTTTATCATCAGCTCTTCCTTGGTGTAAACTGCATTTACTAAACCGATTCTGTAAGCATCCTCAACCTTTACATTTTTGGCTGTAAAGATAATCTGTTTTGCTCTGCCTACGCCAACGATGCGGGCAAGTCTCTGAGTACCGCCAAAGCCGGGAGTAATTCCCAGACCAACCTCAGGCTGGCCAAACACTGCATTGTCGGAACAGATACGAATATCACAACTCATGGCAAGTTCACAGCCGCCACCCAGAGCGAAACCGTTTACTGCGGCAATCACAGGAATGGGGAAGGTTTCGATTTTGCGGAATACATCATTTCCCTTTTTGCCGAATGCCTCTCCCTCTGCCTTGGTCAGATTGCTCATCTCACCGATATCTGCACCTGCCACAAAGGATTTCTCACCGGCACCGGTGATAATCAGACAACGCACCACATCGAGATCTACTGCATCCAAAGTTGCATCCAATTCCTCCAGCACCTGAGAATTCAGTGCATTCAAAGCTTTTTCGCGATTGATAGTGATAATGGCGTAATTATTTTTCTGCTCATATAAAATATAATCCATTTGCTATCTCTCCTTCATCTATCTTAATCTGTCTAGTCTTCAATCTTTACAATAGTGGAGCAACCCATACCACCGCCGATACACAAAGTTGCAAGACCGGTCTTGGCACCCTTTGCATGCATCTCGTGAAGCAGAGTAACCAGAATACGGCAACCGGAAGCTCCTACGGGATGACCAAGTGCAATTGCACCACCATTAGGATTCAACTGCTTATCAACATCGATACCCAAGTCCTTACCCACTGCAATAGACTGTGCTGCAAATGCCTCATTTGCCTCGATGATATCGAAGTCCTCAATCTTCATTCCGGTCTTCTCCATTACCTTTTTGGTGGAGTAAACAGGACCGATACCCATTACCTCGGGACGGCAACCTGCCAAAGCACCTGCAACGAAAGTTGCCATAGGCTTAACGCCCAACTCCTTAGCCTTCTCCTCACTCATCACTACAATTGCAGCAGCGCCGTCATTGATACCGGACGCATTACCTGCAGTAACATATCCGTCTTTATTAATAGCACGAAGCTTTGCAAGAGCCTCCATATTGGTTCCGGGACGAGGACCTTCGTCAACCTTAAACTCGACCATCTCTTTTTTCTTCTTAACCATTACCGGAACAATTTCTGCATCAAACGCACCGGACTTTTGAGCTGCCTCAGCCTTCTGCTGACTCTTTACTGCAAACTCATCCAACTCTTCACGGGTAAGTCCCCACTCCTCGCAGATATTATCAGCGGTCTGAATCATGTGATAGTTGTTAAATGCATCCCAAAGTGCATCATTTACCATGGTATCTACCAAAGTACCATTATTCATTCTATAACCAAAACGTGCCTGAGGCATAGCATAGGGAGCCATGGACATATTCTCCATACCACCTGCAACCACGATATCTGCATCCCCTGCCATAATCATCTGCGCAGCCTGATTTACACAATTCAAACCGGAACCACACACAACGTTCATGGTAACTGCAGGAACCTCAATAGGAAGACCTGCCTTGATAGAAGCCTGACGCGCTACGTTCTGTCCCTGTCCTGCCTGAATTACACATCCCATATATACCTGATCTACTGCCTCAGGAGCAACACCTGCTCTGCTTAAAGCCTCCTTGATTACAATTGCACCAAGTTCAGCTGCGGGAGTAGTGCTCAAGGAACCTCCCATGGTTCCGATAGCTGTACGACATGCACCTGCTAATACTACTTTTCTTGCCATTTTTTTGCCCTCCATTTAATGTTGTATAGGTTGTTAAAATTTGTTTGTTATTTTTTTATCATTCTCACTGTAGTCATTGTATCACAGTCATTTTTCTTTTGCAATGGGTTTTAGAAATTTTTGTCAAAAAAATAACAAGCAAATTGTGGAAGCTATTTTTTTATTGAATTGTCCAGCTTCTTTTTCTCCACAATCGGGTCCTTTATATCAGTGGTTCGAATCCACTCCTTAGACCCTTCTACCTTCTCTACCGGCTGTGTATGTTTGGCCAGAAAACGTGTCAGATCATATACATCTATCCATATTTCTCCATCTCCCTCTTTTTGTGATTCGTCAAAAATGAGCTGAAGTCCCCAATGCAGATGTGTCACTTCTATGTTATTGACATTTTCCTTTTCCGAGTATCCTGTATGTCCCATATAGCCGATAACATCACCTGCAGTAACCATGCTCCCCTCCTCCAAATTCTCTGCAAAAGGGTAGTTTTGTCTCAGATGCGCATAATAATAGTATCGCTTCCCATCCAGACTACGGATTCCAACACGCCAACCACCATACTGATTCCAGCCCAGAGCCTCCACATAACCGGACTCAATTGCCATAATAGGAGTCCCTGTAAGCCCCATCATATCATGGCCCAAATGCCTGCGTTTGTAACCATAGCTTCTACTGGCTCCAAAGTCATCATAATGTGTATAATCAAATCCACGGGCGAGTGGGAAAAATGCTTTCAATCCATACCTATCTTCCCAATTAATATGTCCGTTTTCGTCCTCCGCCTGAACTTCATAGGCACCAACCATTCCACCCAACACCGCACTATAGGCCTCATGATAATAAGAATAATATTTTAGGTCAGCAGACAGCTTTTCCATATCGGTCTCACCTTTTGCAATTTTCTCTGCCGTCCGGTCCAACAACGTCACTGCCTGTTTATCAAATTCACCACCGGTATGGGCAGCCGTGTACGCCAGAAGCTCCACCCAATCCACCTCACAATCCGTACCATGGGTTTCCACATCCCACTGATATGCCGTACATAACGCTTCAAAAGACACATTAAAATCCACCCATTTGATAAAATCTCTTCCGTTTGCCGCAGTCTGAGTCGTTTTCTCCCTGTCCGCCCATGCAAAAGCGAGCACCACCAGAACGATTACCTGTCCCAGCAGCGCCCGCCGCATAATCAATATTCTTTTGTCTGTACTATATTCATGGATAAAAGGTATATGCATATTATCACCTGCATCAGCTTTCCTCTTATCTTATGAACGCCTTATCTAAACTATGTACCCACAATATAGATAACTGTTTATTCCGGCCTCTTGCACCTTAGTACTCCGGCTCAATCAGACCGTAAGTATCTCCTTTTCTCTTGTAAACTACATTCACCTGATCGGTCTCTGCATTGCAGAATACGAAGAAATTGTGTCCCAGAAGCTCCATCTGGATACATGCATCCTCGGGATACATAGGCTTAATGTCAAACTTCTTAGTACGAACAATCTTAATCTCTTCATCATCCATGTAGTCATTCTCGATATAGACGGGATTGAAATCACCACCGGACTGCTTTCTGTCAACAATTTTATTCTTGTATCTCTTCAGCTGTCTCTCGATAATCTCCTCCACCAAATCGATGGAAACATACATATCATTGCTAACCTGCTCGGAACGAATAATGCTGCCCTTAACGGGAATGGTTACTTCTATTTTCTGGCGCTCCTTCTCTACGCTCAGCGTTACATGTACCTCGGTTTCGGGATTAAAATACTTATCCAACTTACCCAGCTTGTCTTCCACTGCGGATCTCAGACCCGGTGTTACCTCGATGTTTCTACCTACAATTACAAATTTCATGCTATCATCCCCTTCGATAGTTTTATTGTATGTGCATTATAACATATTCCGTATGCTTTTTGCAACAATTTCCGGAATTTTTTATTTGTTTTAGCTATAATGTCTGTCAATAAAAACTTTTCATTTTGAACGTTAAATCTGGATTTTTATTAGAACTTCACAAAACGAATGTTTTGCTTGACAAGCTTTTTAAATCCCCAAAAAGAAGTAAAAAAGTGGTGGATATTGTGTATAACTTGGTGTATAAATGCCTTTTATCGAATTTTTGAAGGTTTTTATTGTGGATAAATATCTTTCCATTTTCGACGGAAAGCTGTGGATAACTTTTTGCATTTCATTTTTTTGTACAATTTGTACATGTCGAAAAATGTCAATCCCATAATTACCCAAAAGACAATTTTTTGACAAATTGTAAAATATGGCATACAACTGAGCCCTGCGTATATTCGCATGAATTATTTGTCGGGGAGCTTGCTCATCGACAAACAAATTTATGTGAATATACATACGGCGAAGCCGCGCCAGCTCGCAAGCTGGCTTGCGGGCTGGCGGCAGGGCTTGCGGGCCGCCGCTGGGCTTTGGACTCCGCTGGGCTTGCGGGCCGCCGCTGGGCTTGCGGGCCGCGGCTGGGCTTGCGGG
>SVFL01000060.1 GCA_015056885.1 Lachnospiraceae bacterium | reverse complement strand
GCCTTAAGGGTAATTCTCATTACTTGACTTGCCATAAAAAAAGTCGCCTCCTTTTCGCACTTTTGTTCAAAGCATTTCTGCTTTTAGTACGACAAGCGGTGACTGTACACTCTCCCGTGTGTGTCCTGAATCTTTAGCAACGTTTTAGACCCATTTCTTACACGTCGTTTCTGCCCTTAGGCAGACTTGTAAACCGTATTCCGCAGCATTTCGGAATTTGGTTCCTGGTACAGTGACTTGTCGTCAGTTTCCTAACTTGACATTCGCTCCACGGAAAACCCGGTATTCATTACTGAGCACCGGCAACCTCACGCTTCATCGCTATCATGCCACAGCAAAATCTAGTATACATGGTGTTTTCTCCCATTGCAAGTACTTTTTTTCAATAATTGTATTTTTTTTGTATTTTTTTTAATACAATCGGTATTTTCTTCGAAACAAGTACAAACAATAGCTGCTCCAGCTACTTTTTACTTATTATAATAGAAGAAACAAGCACCAACACAATACCAGCAAACATCGTAACACTGATGCTCTCCTGATAAAAAGCCACACCTACTACCGTAGATACAATCGGTTCCAGTGTAGCAAGTACCGCAGCTCTTCCCGGTTCCATATGTGCAAGCCCAAGCGTATACAACGAAAACGACATTGCTGTACTCAGCACAGCCATACACAACGCCGGAACCAACAACATGGGATTCTGCACAAACTTATTTATAATAGAAGAAACACTGACAAAAGGCAACACACCCACACAAGCCAGCAAAAAGGTATATGCCGACACCGTCATCGGATGATATCCCTTATTTAACGCAAATCTTCCAAAAATACTGTACAACCCATATCCAATACCGGAACCAAGCCCCAAAAGAATACCTTGCACACTAACCGCTCCCGCACCACCTATCATTCCGCTTACCAGCACACAACCGACAAGAGCCATCACAAGAGCAATCCACTTGCTCCGATTCATCTTCTCCTTGAAGAAAATCATAGACAATAATGTCACCCATACAGGTGAAGTATACATTAATATAGAAGCAAAGGCCGCCGAAGACACCTGCACATTACGAAAGTAGCAATAACTGAAGAAAACAATACTAAACACTCCGGTGCCCACAAAACACCAGCTATCTTTTACTCTGACCTTTAACAACTTCCTATTTACCACAAACAACCCCGGAAACAAAACTGCTACACTTCCGTAGGCTCTGACACATACCACATCCATGGCAGAGAAATCCGCCTCGCTCAACTTTCTCACAAAAACAAATAGTATGCCCCACAAAACGGACGCAGCCGCCACCAGCAAAGGAGCCAGCTTCTGCATTTTTTTATCTTCCATCGCAATCCCTAAACCAATCATTTTCTTTCTATATTAATTATTCATCCTTGAGTTTACCGCTTCTTCTATCACAAGTCAACTTTTCCCCTAACCAAAACAAACATCCAAACCTCACTGTACTCTTGCAAACCTTTCCAAAATCCTGTATAGTTGTCCCATGGAATATTTTTATTATAATACGAAGAAACATCGGAAAGGATGAACAGATACTATGTGGATTGCATCCAATTGGAAAGACTATGAAGTATTAGACACATCAAACGGCGAGAAGTTAGAGCGCTGGGGCGATTATATATTGGTCCGTCCCGACCCCCAGGTCATCTGGAATACCCCTCACGACCACAAAGGCTGGAAAAAGAAAAACGGTCATTATCACCGTAGCGCAAAGGGCGGCGGTGAATGGGAATTTTTCAACCTCCCAAACGAGTGGAGTATCCACTATGAGGGAGAACATTTCACCCATGCCAATATGCGTCCTGACAATGTTCCCGGCGGACAGCTGACCTTTCACTTGAAACCATTCAGCTTCAAACATACCGGTCTTTTCCCCGAACAGGCCACCAACTGGGACTGGTTTTCCAAGAAAATCAACGAAGCAAAAGCACAGGAACCCGAACGTCAGATTAAGGTACTGAACTTATTCGCTTACACCGGCGGCGCAACTCTGTCCGCAGCAGCGGCAGGCGCGGCAGTGACCCATGTAGATGCTTCCAAAGGCATGGTTGGCTGGGCCAAGGAAAACGCTCAGGCTTCCGGACTTGGCGACGCTCCCATCCGTTGGTTGGTAGACGATTGTGTTAAATTTGTAGAACGCGAAATCCGTCGCGGCAACAAGTACGACGGTATTATTATGGACCCGCCCTCCTATGGAAGAGGACCTAAGGGCGAAATTTGGAAAATCGAAGAAAGCATCTGGCCCTTTATCGAACTGACCAGCCAGTTACTCTCCGACAATGCATTATTTTTCTTAATCAATTCTTATACCACAGGCCTACAGCCTGCAGTGCTTTCCTATATGATTAATACTGCCATCGTTAAACGCTTCTGCGGTCATGTAGAAGCAGAAGAAATTGGCCTTCCCGTCACCGAAAGCGGACTGGTACTGCCCTGTGGCGCATCCGGTCGTTGGGAGAAATAAACAAAATAAGAGTTGCCAATGATACATCCCGTCTGCTCGACAGGTACATATCACCGGCAGCTCTTTTCTATTCAATGCCCATCTATCGCTATTGTAACAATTCCCAAATTTGCTCCACAGTACCCTTACCCCTAAAGCGCACAAGCACATAATTGGAACTGTTTTCATGAAGAACACCAATATCTGTTTCCACTATATCAGCATTTCCCGAAGACGCCTTGCCATTCATTACTATAAATTCTTTACTGAATTCATCCCTCTGAACAACACAGTCCTGCCTAATTCCTTCCTGCACCCACTCAGGCAAGTCTTCTCCTATGTTTTCCACCTTTACCACAAATACTTCCTGCATATCATTATCCATCCAAAGTATTTTAACAGATTCCGCTCCTGTTTCCCGAACGCCGGAAACATCTACAAACACTCCATTCTCCGGCCAGCTATCAGGAACATATTCTCCAACCACCGCAAGCTCCTTTGCTGCTTCCAGCGTCATCTCCTCTTCAATGCCCTTCAAATCATCTCCTCTGCCGTTTTCATCTACATAGTCTTTCGCAGGCACACTACTCTCCTGCATAATCGACTCCGGATTTGGCATCTCAGGCTCTGCACTAATTTCTTTATTTTCCGAAGCCGTCCCTGATACAGCACTGTTGGAAATCGCTCCATCTGTCATCAACTCTTCACGAAGGCTCTCCTCCATTTCCGCTTCAGCCCTCGGTTCCTCTGCACACTCCTGACTGGCTGTGGCCGCATTCATTGCAAAATCCATATCCACAGCTGCCTTATCTGAATTTGCAACCTGTTGCATACTCACAAATCCGGCTCCCAGCACCGCCAGACACAATACCGCAGCCATGCCTTTCCCATATTTTTGCATAAAGACAATCACACCCTTAGACTTTGCCTTCTTATAATCTTCACAGGCTGCCAAATACTCTTCCTCAACCCCCGACATAGCCCCAAACAGGCGGATGGCTTCGTTTCTCTTCTCATTCAGTTGTTCACTCATAAAACCACTCCCTCCTGTTCTAAGTATACTTTCAGTTTGCCTCGCACTCTGAACAAAGTTGTCTTCACCGTATTAAGCTTCATATCATACCGCTTAGCAATCTCACTAACTTCCTCCGCGTACCAATATCTGCGCAGAAAAACATTCCGCTCCTGCTCCTTAAGCATTCCAAGAAAACAATTAATTAAGCGCTTCAGTTCCGCCTCCTCCACAGCCTCCTCTGTACTAAAGGCAGACGGCACACACTCCGCCAATTCATCCAACGTTGCCTCCATCTCTCCATTTCCTCTCTTCATGGCATTCTTATGCTTCCATCTGTCAAAGGACAGATTTCGGGTGATGGTCCCCAAAAAAAGTTCCAGTCGATTCGGACGATTGGGCGGAATTGCATTCCACGCCTTCATCCACGTATCATTCACGCACTCCTCCGAATCCTCTTTGGTATGCAAAATATGAAAAGCGATACTATAACAGTAATTGCCATAACTTTTCTGGGACTCTTCAATTGCACGCTCATTACGCTGCCAGTACAAATCCAGTATTTCTGTATCTTTCATACCCACTCTCCTTGGTATCATCTGCACCTACTATATAAGACGCCATTTATCACGAAAGGTTCTCACCAAGCATAACATATTTACCAATAAAAATCCATCCACAAACAAAAGGACGCTGCACCGCAACATCCTTTTGTACCATTTTCGCCTTGCCTATTTAGCCGAAAAACGTCCCACAATATTTTGCATGGAAAACATATTTTCCTGGTTGTCATCCACCACAACAAGCAGCTCTTCCATAGTGCTTTCAATTTGTCCAATCTTGGCCATAATCTCGTCTGTACTGAATACCATTGCATCCGGCATATTCTGCACCTGATCCACTTGAGTTCTGATATTACCAACCGACTCTGTAAAGATTTTTGCAGACTCATCGATTTCCTTTATAATATTACCAATTTCTCCAATCGACATATGATATTCATTTGTTGCCTTTACAAAATCTTTAAATTGAGTTTGGACATCATTCTGCAAAAAGTCTACAATATTATCAAAACAGTTCTGAATCTTTGAAATATTTACTCTCGTCTCATTACAAATATTTTGAATCTCGGAAGCTGTTTGCGAAGAACTGTTTGCAAGATTACCAATCTCGCCTGCAACAACAGCAAAACCTCGACCAGCTTCTCCGGCCCTTGCCGCTTCAATAGAAGCATTGAGCGAAAGCAGATTTGTCTGACTTGTGATATCCAAAATCTGTCTGGCCATCTCATCAATACGAGTCAATGACTGCAAACTCAAAATAGCTTCTTCAA
Source organism: Lachnospiraceae bacterium (assembly GCA_015056885.1). Classification (GTDB taxonomy): domain Bacteria; phylum Bacillota; class Clostridia; order Lachnospirales; family Lachnospiraceae; genus Acetatifactor. The sequence continues at coordinate 10,219 of SVFL01000060.1, read as the reverse complement.
TTTCCTTTTTGTTCGCATCAATTCTGGCACTGGTTTTCTCCAAAGACGCTCCGACAGTCTCTCTCATAAGAGAAACCTTTACATTCAAATCTTCACTACGCTCCGTTCCAACCTGTATTTTCTCTTCTACATCATTTACCACATTTGCAATATCCACAATTTCTTCATCCACCTGGCTAACTACGCCTGTTATGGATTCGGTATACTTTGCAAATCCTTCTGTAGTCTTGGAATTGTCCTGTACACAATGCAGTAATACCTCTGAAGAAGAAGCCATTCTGCCCGCCGAATAATTCAAAGAATGCGAACACTTATCCAATGTAGCTACAATATCAGCAAAAGAGTCATACAACGAATCAATTGCTGTAGCAATCTGTCCTATCTCACTCTTACAATTAATATATTGGTCAAGCTTATGTTCTTTGTGCAAATTAAGATTCTTTAATCGAATAATGGATTCTTCCACATATCTCAACGGCTTTGTAGTCAAACGAATAATTATCCAGGATAACACACCTATCAGGACTTCAAACACAACACAAATCACGCCCAGAATATTCATCGTCTTATTTACGTCTTCGTAAATACTATCTTCATCATTGTACGAAACTAATGCCCAACCATGTTCCGGAATATATTGATACGCAACAATCATCTTTCCCTCCTGTGCGTCCTGATATTCCAATTCACCCGAAATAGCATTACCTCCATTTTTGAAATTGCGAACAATTGTCTGAAGCTTTTCATCCTGAATCTCTGTTCCAACCAAATCTTCCTTTTGGTCAAAAATATAGGTACCCGTCACTACATTAAACATGGAAAAACGCTCTCCATGAATCTCCATCGACTCCAACAATACCTTTAAATCTTCCGCAAAAGGACCACCACCAACATAGCCTAGGATAGTTTTACCATCTGTATCCATAACAGGACAATACATGGATAATGTCAGTTTCTGTGACGCAGGTGATATAATAAGACCCACATTATATAATCCATCCGCAGCAATCATAGCATCCTGAAGCGCCTTAAGCCCTTCACCCTCTCGCGTGGTAATACCTACTACCGCCGGATTCGAATGCGCAATTACATGCGTATTCCATTCACCAATATAAAGCCCCTCCCAATTACTCAAGCCGGCATAATACTGTTCTGTGTATCTCTGAGCCCTGGCTTTTATCTGCTCATCTTTCGGATTCTTTAAAAACTCCGCCACAACAGGAGCTTTACTATACGCAATCAGCAAATCTTCCTGATGAGTAACATATTCCTCAATAAGACTGGTCTGTGCATTCACCGAAGAATGCAAATTATCCAACTCTGATTGTTTCATCATGCTGGTCATGTTTGTATTCGCTATCACATACAGCAAAAAAATACAGATGCTCGTCACCAATAAAATAGCCAAAGTGATAGTCGTCCTCATCTTTTGATTTTTCATGGCGAATCCTCCTTTGTATTTAATAGCATGCTATTAATTCTATTATATAAAAACCCGCCTTCCGCGGGCTTTTATTCAATATTTTTGCAGACTTTTTGAAGTAATCTTTTTAAAGTAGCTCGTTCCTCTGCATTCAACCCACGCAACAGATACTCCTCTCCAACACCCATGTCGCTCTGAATACTGTTACATGGCACCATCCCCTCCGGCATAATCTGCACCAACTTAACACGTTTATCATCCGGCGAATCCATTTTCCTGACAAACCCTTTTTGTTCCAACCTGTCGACAATTCCCAATGTTGTAGACTGCGCTACACCCAATTCATGTTCCAACGCCTTTAACGCAAGCACCCCTTGCGGATGAGAAGACAAAATCATAAGAACCGTCATCTGGGCAAGAGTGAGATCATACTTGCGAAACTCATTATTGGCGCGCTTCTCTACATAATCATATATTTGTTTAATATAATATGTACAATATCTTTTCACCATCTGAATTGCCTCTTTCTCATATATGAAATTATATAATATCGCCAGTATTTTGTCAAACAACATTATTAAAAATATACAAATAGGCAGACAATTTCATGTCTGCCCATTTATCACTAAAACATCTATTACATTCTTAGTAATTCTCCGCCTTAATCTGGAAATAAGCCTGAGGATGTGCACATACAGGACATACCTCGGGAGCCTGCTTACCTACACAGATATGACCACAGTTTGAACACTGCCAAATCATATCGCCATCTCTGGAGAATACCAGACCATTCTCCACATTCTCAAGAAGCTTTCTATAGCGCTCCTCATGTTCCTTCTCCACAGCTGCAACACCTTCAAACAGCTTTGCAATCTCTTCGAAGCCCTCTGCTCTCGCGTCCTCTGCAAACTTCGCGTACATATCAGTCCACTCGTAATTTTCACCTTCCGCTGCGTGCTTCAAATTCTCTGCCGTAGTGCCGATACCACCATTCAGCAGCTTATACCACATCTTTGCATGCTCTTTCTCATTTGCAGCAGTTTCCTCAAAAATTGCAGCAATCTGTACATAACCATCCTTTTTCGCCTTGGATGCAAAGTAAGTGTACTTATTGCGAGCCATAGACTCTCCTGCAAAAGCCGCCATAAGATTTGCTTCTGTCTTAGTTCCCTTTAAATCTGCCATTATTGTATCCTCCTTTTTGTTGAACATTATTTTCAACATCTGAGAATATTATACCCGAAAAAATATATTTTTCCAACCCCGCAAGAACTTATTTTAGAGAAGCTTTATACCTGATTTATGATTACATAATAGCCGTTGCCAGATTCAGGTAACCGGCAAAGGTAAGCCACGCCAGATATGGTACCAGAAGCACTCCTGCCCTTCTGTCCAGCTCCTTGAATTTGCGCCACGTCTGGAAAACCAGATACCATAAAAGCAACAGCCAGAAGAATGCCAGCCAGTAAGCTTCCCATTCAAAAAAGATTAATGGCCAAAGAATATTTACCACAAGCTGTGCTCCATAATATACCAAAGCTTCACGTCTGGCTTCACCGGCAGGATTAATCCATATCCGATATGCCGCTATCCCCATCAGAACATAAAGAATTGTCCACACCACAGGAAAGACCCATCCCGGCGGCGAAAGGGGCGGCTTCTCCATAGTCATATACGCAGTTCCGATATTCGGTGCCAAAATTGTCCCCAAAAGTCCGGCACCAAGACTGATTGCCACACTGATAATCAGCGTTTTCCATTCAATTCGATTATTCATAAAAAAACTCCGAGCATTTCGTTGTTTCATTTATATGCCTTTACCAGACATAAAATACAAAATACTCAGAGTTTCACCTATCCGTTCCCGGTATTTCCGTTTCTTTACATTACGAAGCCGACCTTATACAAATCCCTTCATCTCCTGCATAAAATCTTCTTCTATGCGAATGATTTCCTTTGCAAACTCCTGGCTCTCCTTGGAAGCATCCGGATACTTGTTCACATACTCGCTGACAGACTGGATACCCATGTTACAGCCATCCATCATAATCTTAGCCACCTGCTTGTCATCGGGATGCATGAACATCTTCATATGCATCTCCATGCGCGCCATCATTTCAGCCATCTTGCTGGGAGGACTCTCGCGCTCTCCACACTTTTCCAAAGCCTCTGCAATCTTGGCCTCCAGCTTGCGGTGTTTCTCACCATAACTTTCCAACAAATGATTCAGCTCAGGGTCCTCGGCATATTCACGCATCTTTTTGACGCTGTCCATAGCCATCTGGCACCCTGAGCTGCATTCTCTTAACAGTTCAATTGTGTTTGCATCCATACCTATTCTCCAATCCGCAACTACTTTTTGCAGTCACTCTTTTTTTGAATAGGATGTGCATTTTTTATAATTTTATTCTTTAATTACTTATTCTTAATCTGCGCATGGAGGCTCTGAATGGAGTTAACCTCACCTCTGCCGGCCTTCTGCACACACAAGATTCCCTCTGCGGTTGCTCTTGCTGCTGCAATAGTAGTCATATAAGGAATCTTACCCTTAACTGCAGCCTTTCTCAAGTAACTGTCATCATGCATACTGTCATTACCTACAGGAGAGTTGATAATCAAATCAATCTTGCCATTGGTAATCAAATCCAGTACATTAGGTCTTCCCTCTACAAGCTTCTTAACAAGCTCTGCCTCAATGCCTGCCTCCTGAATCAATTTGCAGGTATTGCCGGTAGCAAGAATCTTAAAGCCAGCCTCATTAAAGAGCTTTGCAACCTCTACTACCTCAGCCTTATCCTTGCGGTTTACACTGATAAGCACAGTACCACCGGTAGGAAGCTCTGTCTTAGTTGCCTCCTGTGCTCTGAAGAATGCCTCACCTACGGTAGGAGCAAGTCCCAATACCTCACCGGTGGAACGCATCTCAGGTCCGAGAACAGGGTCAACCTCCTGGAACATATTGAAGGGGAATACCGCTTCCTTCACACCATAGTAAGGAATTGCCTGCTCCTTCAACTCAGGAACGGGAGAAGGATTACCGGTAAGTTCTGCGGTAACAATATCAATCGCAAGAGGAACCATGCGGATGTTACATACCTTAGATACCAAAGGAACGGTACGGGATGCTCTGGGATTTGCCTCCAGCACATACACCTTATCATTCTCAATTGCATACTGCATATTCATCAGTCCCTTAACATGCATCTCCTCTGCAATACGTCTGGTGTATTCCTTAATAGTAGCAACATTCTCCTCAGAGATAGACTTAGAAGGAATAATACATGCGGAGTCACCGGAGTGTACACCGGCAAGCTCGATATGCTCCATTACAGCAGGTACAAATGCATGAGTACCGTCACTGATTGCATCTGCCTCACACTCAAGAGCATGATTTAAGAATCTGTCAATCAGAATAGGTCTGTCAGGTGTTACACCTACAGCAGCATTCATATATGCAGTCAGATTCTCATCATCGTAAACAACTTCCATACCACGGCCGCCCAATACGTAGGAAGGACGAACCATTACAGGATAACCAATCTTGTGAGCGATTTCCAATGCTTCCTCAACATTTACAGCCATTCCGGACTCAGGCATGGGAATCTCCAGCTTGTCCATCATCGCACGGAAGAGATCACGGTCCTCAGCCAAATCAATTACGGAAGGAGCAGTACCAAGGATACGAACACCGTTCTTCTCCAAATCAGCTGCCAGATTCAAAGGAGTCTGTCCACCGAACTGAGCGATAACACCCACGGGCTTCTCCTTCTTGTAAATGCTCAGTACATCTTCCAAAGTAAGAGGCTCAAAATACAGCTTGTCAGAAGTGTCATAGTCTGTACTTACAGTCTCGGGATTACAGTTTACAATAATGGTCTCAAAACCAAGCTTTTTCAGTGCCAGAGAAGCATGTACACAACAGTAGTCAAACTCGATACCCTGACCGATACGGTTAGGACCGCCACCCAGAATCATTACCTTCTGCTTCTCAGTATTTACAGGATTCTTATCCTCTGCGTTGTAAGTAGAATAATAGTAAGCACTGTCAGGAGTACCGCTTACATGTACGCCTTCCCAAGCTTCCTCTACACCGATTGCAATTCTCTTCTCGCGAATCTCCTGCTCGGAAACATCAAGCAAGATGCTCAAATACTTATCAGAGAAACCATCCTTCTTCGCCTTGGTCAGAACCTCATCGGAAGGAATGGAACCCTTACACTCAAGAAGTGCCAGCTCCTCATCAACCAATTCCTTCATCTGCTCGATGAACCACTTCTTAACCTTGGTAATCTGGTGAATCTCATCTACCTCAGCACCCTTCTTCAGTGCCTCATACATGATGAAATGACGCTCGCTGGAAGGAGTAATCAACATCTTCAAAAGCTCTTCTTTGGACTTCTCCTCAAGCTTAGCCACCTGACCAAGACCATAACGGCCAATTTCCAAAGAACGGATTGCCTTCTGGAATGCTTCCTTATAATTCTTACCGATACTCATAACCTCACCTACCGCGCGCATCTGAGTACCGAGCTTATCTTCAACACCCTTAAACTTCTCGAATGCCCAACGAGCAAACTTGATTACCACATAGTCTCCGCCGGGAACATACTTGTCCAAAGTACCATACTTACCACAAGGGATATCCTTCAAAGTAAGACCGGATGCCAGCATTGCACTTACCAATGCAATAGGGAAACCGGTAGCCTTGGAAGCCAGTGCGGAAGAACGGGAAGTTCTGGGATTAATCTCAATTACAATAATTCTGTCACTTACAGGATCATGTGCAAACTGTACATTGGTACCACCGATAACCTCTACAGACTCAACGATAGCATATGCCTGCTTCTGAAGACGCTTCTGCAAATCCTCAGAGATCGTAAGCATCGGTGCTGCACAGAAAGAATCTCCTGTATGAACACCCAAGGGGTCAATATTCTCGATGAAGCAAACGGTAATCATATTACCCTCTGCATCACGTACTACCTCAAGCTCAAGCTCTTCCCAACCGAGGATGGACTCCTCAACCAGAACCTGACCTACAAGGCTGGCCTGCAAACCTCTTGCGCAGACAGTACGCAACTCATCCTTATTATATACAAGGCCGCCTCCTGCACCACCCATGGTGTATGCGGGACGTAAAACAACAGGATAACCAAGCTCATCTGCAATCTGAAGCGCCTCCTCAACGGTGTAAGCAACCTCACTGCGAGCCATCTCAATACCCAGCTCATTCATTGCCTTCTTAAACTCAATTCTATCCTCGCCACGCTCGATGGCATCTACCTGCACACCGATAACCTTCACATCATACTTGTCCAAAATACCTGCACTTGCAAGCTCAGAACACAAATTCAGACCGGACTGTCCACCCAGATTGGGAAGTAACGCATCAGGTCTTTCCTTTGCAATAATCTGCTCCAAACGCTCTACGTTCAGGGGCTCAATATAAGTAACATCCGCAATTTCAGGATCTGTCATAATTGTAGCAGGGTTGGAATTTACCAGTACAATTTCATATCCCAGATTACGCAGTGCTTTACAAGCCTGGGTACCGGAATAGTCAAACTCACAAGCCTGACCGATAATAATAGGGCCGGAGCCAATGATTAATACTTTGTGAATATCAGTTCTCTGTGGCATGTTGTATCCTCCTTAATTCATATAGAAGTCTTGAACAAAATCTGTCCAAGACATTATCTGACCTATTATAACACATCCTTTTTCACACCTCAACAAAAAAATTTGCCATAATAGAGAAAATTTTCATCTTATTTTTTGAGCATTTTTATGCTTCCGTCGACACAGTCAATTCATTCCACAGTGTAAAACCCAGAATCAACAGACCTCCCACTACCTGCATAACCGTTATATTTTCTCTCAAAATCAACACTGACACCAACACAGATACCAGTGGATCAATGTAACTCAAAACCGCTGCCTTCTGTCCGGGAAGTTCCTTCAAAGAGGAAAAATACAGACAATACGTAACCCCCGTATGTACCAGACCTACAAACAGCAGACTTCCAAGCCCGATTCCCGTAAGTTCACCCACATGAAACCCGCTCGTCACCGCCACATAGGGCACCAGAATAATAATAGCTGCCATAAACTGCAGAATGGTACGTGGAAGTCCTGCTACCCCTTTGATAAACTTATTCAAAAGGATTACTGTAGCATAAAAGACTGCTGCCCCAAGGCCAAACAAAATCCCCTTCAAATCCGAACTACCCTGGCCAAGCTCACCTACACCAACAATCAACACCAAACCCAGTGTAGACATTACAAAACAAATAATCTGTTTTGCCGTCATCTTCTCTTTGAACAAAAAAGGACACACCACCGTCACAATCACCGGCGCAAAATAGTAACTCAGTGTGGCTACCGAAACAGTGGTATAACGATACGATTCAAACAGCAATATCCAATTTATTCCCATAGCCATACCGGAAGCCAAAAGAAGCGGCAGTTCCTTTTTTATACTCTGAAAAGGAATCTTTTGCCGTCTCACCAACATATATCCGCCAATCAAAATCGTGGCCAGTACCGCACGATACAAGGCGATTTCTCCCGAGGACAATGGAATATATCTTACAAACAAACCAATGGTACCGAATATTACCATGGAGGTGATTAACATTAAGCGTGCTTTCTTCATAGGTATCATTTACTCCTTATCAATTTGTTTTATACTATAACACTTGATTTTACAGACTACAAGCCTATTTTCTCATTGCCCCTCTCCATTTTTCATGTTACGATAAAAACAGGAGAACCTGACATACATTACAAGAGGAGGTGTGCCATGCTTGATTTTACCCATTTGGAGCAATATCGCGAAAACAACCGCATAGAAGCCAAAAAAGCCCTTGGCGGCCTCCCACGCAGTATCTGGGAGACTTACTCCGCCTTTGCTAACACCATGGGCGGTGTTATTTTGCTGGGCGTGGAAGAATACAAGGACCGCACTCTCCATCCCGTCAATCTCCCCGACCCGGAGCGCCTGGTACGGGAATTCTGGGATAAAGTCAACAACCCGGCCATTACCAATATTAATATATTATCACCCAAAAACATTCAGATTCGCAATATAAACGGCAACGATATCATTGTCATTACCGTACCCAGAGCTACCAGACAGGAACGTCCGGTTTATATCAACAAAAGTCCTTTAAACGGCTCCTACCGAAGAAACGGCGAGGGCGATTACAAATGTACCAGAGAAGAAGTCCTTGGCATGCAACGTGATGCTCTGATTATCGCTCCTGACATGAAGCACCTTCCTCATCTGAGTTTAGATGTATTTCACTTCGAAACCGTCCACCGCTACCGCAACCGCCTGAAGTCCTACTCTCCCGGTCACCCCTGGGAAGGACTTACGGATGCTGATTTCCTATGTGAATTGGACGCCGTAGAATTGGGCGAGGACAATCAGATGCACCCCACAGCGGCAGGACTGTTAATGTTTGGCTTGGAATCTGCCATCACTCGTGAGTTTCCCAACTATCATCTGGAATTCAAGTGGGCCGAAGGACAATTTTCTTCCGGCTCGGATGACTTGAGCGATAACCTATGCGACTTTTACTTCCGGGTCTGCGACTATTTCGCCAAGCATCTTGCAACCCTTCCGGCCGGCATCAAACCCGGAACCATGCCCTACATACATGAGGCATTACGCGAAGCCCTCTCCAACTGTCTGATAAATGCCGACTATTACGGTTCCTGCGGCATCTCTATCTCACTGCTGGACAATTGCTTTTGCTTCCGCAACCCCGGCTCCTTCCGTATTAACGTGGAAGACGCCAAATACGGCGGCATATCAGACCCCCGTAACGGAACATTAGTCAAAATGTTCAATATATTGGATATCGGTGACAGCTCCGGCGATGGACTCTCCCGGATTTATGATATCTGGCAGCAAATGGGATGGGATTTCCCCATCATCCGGGAAACCTTTGCTCCGGACACTATCGAACTCACATTAAAAATGCATCACAATGACGGTCACAAACTATCCGGCTCCACCGGAAGCTTTGCAACCAGCCAATCTAACCGAAGACTGATTATCAGTTACCTGACCAAACATGCCCAGGCTACGGAAGAGGAATTAACCGATTTCATCGGTCTTACAGCCTCCGATGTCCGGGAACTGCTAACCGATTTGATTGAGCTTGGCATCATCGAGATAAAAGCACCTGCCGTTTATCGCTTGAAAGCATAAAAAAAGCCTGCAAGATTCCCCTCTCGCAGGCTTTTTTCTTTGTCTTGTTTTGAAAAATACTAAAATTTTGTTTCCGAAATATTGATATCCTCCTGAGCTTTCTGCAATTCCTCTATCATCAGACAATCCCTTTGGATTTGCTCCTCCGTATATTCAAAATTCACCTCATGCAAAATCTTCGCCAGTCGCTTACCCATAGGTTTCATAGTAGCATAAGTCATTCCACCGGATATCAGCCCTCCCACAAGAGGAACCACCTTGGAAATTCCCTTCGAAACGCCGGCTCTTGAAATTTTAACACCAATGCGCTTACCTATCTGTTTTACAATAGGATACAGCATCACTCTCGGCAACACCTTCTCCGGAATCACCACCAACGCCTGCTGTGCAATCTGTGCATACAAAAGCCTCACCACTGCCGAAGCATCTGCCACTCCGAACATCACACCGATAAATCATGACCACCCGTCAAACGGGTGGTTTGCTCGCCCCTATAAGGGGCAGTTACCGGCCAGCGCCTAAAGACGCTGGCTTTCACTTTGTTCAAGCCTCTAGCGCCCTTGACTCGTCGCAGCCCT
>SVFL01000059.1 GCA_015056885.1 Lachnospiraceae bacterium | reverse complement strand
CCCTGCTCATTTTTGAAAAAACATGGTCGACAGGGCTTAGGTGGTCGTTTTTTGTTTTTGCGAAATATATCAAAGATAAAAAGATTTTTTATTTTATTTCACTTGACATTTCACCGCTGGACTTTTTCACATACCTAAAATCTCTCCCTCCCCATTCGACTATTTATAGTATTCTCCATTTATTTTAAATATTAGCAGTCTGTTTGTGTTATTTTTCTATACTGATAATATGGAAAAATATGGAGGAAATGTTTATGCAACAAAAGAGCGAAATTGCTGTAGTTATCGGCCAGAGACTTCGTGCAAGAAGAATACAATTGGGATATAGTCAGGATGAGGTTTCTGAGAAAGCGGACTTGCATCCTACCTACATTGGGCAGGTCGAGCGAGGGGAGAAGAACCTCACTATTGTGAGCCTTGAAAGAATTTGTAATGCTTTGGATTATCCCATGGAAGAGCTTTTCGCCAATATTGTGACAGGCGACTCCCACAGGCGCACGGCGCAGGCATGCTATGACTTGGTTGTCACCCAACCCCTCCGGGATCAGAAAAAGTTACAGATTCTCATTGAGAATATTATCCGATATAAGAATGAGTAAATAATTGATTTATTGTAAACACAATCGAACCCCTGAAGAGATGCCGCTCTTCGGGGGTTCTTGTTTGTCAGAGTGAACCAATCTCAGGCTAGTTATCGATGAAATTTCCCACCTTGCTTTTTACGAATGTTTCTGTTATGATGACTATCAAGAGTTTCTTCGACTCAAAGTCTAACATCTTGCATTTCTGCAAATTTTTCAACTCAAAACAACTAAATCATAGGAGGTATTTGCTTATGGAGGCAAATAAACAAAAGATTATGTCAAACCGCGAAGTGAAAGCCAGTGCATTCACAGCCTATTTTGGAGAGCCGGAAAATGCAGCGAAACTGTTTGCTGCTCTAGAAGGAGAGGAGGTGAAACCGGAAGATATCATATACACCACATTGGAAGGGGTACTTTTTGTAGCTCGTAAAAATGATATGGCGTTTACAGTAAAAAATAAAATACTGGTGATTAGCGAACATCAGTCCACAATTAACTATAACATGCCTCTGCGGAGCATCATTTATTATGGACGGACCATGGAACGACTGATTGAACCCAAAAAAATTTACCGCGAAAAACGAATTCCGATTCCAATGCCGGAATTTTATGTATTTTACAATGGCGACGAGCCATTTCCTTCCGAAAGTATTATGAGATTATCTGATGCCTATCTTGAAAAAACGGATAACCCCATGTTAGAATTGAAAGTGAAAGTTATCAACATCAATCTACCCATTGGTCATAAATTGTTGAAGCAGTGCCGCCCGCTATATGAATACTCCTGGTTTATCCAACAGATTAAGAATTACATGTCGGAAGAGAAGAATCTGGACACGGCATTAACCAAAACCATTCACGATTGCGAGCGTGAAGGCATTATGGTAGATTTTGTGCGCAAACATGGAACGGAGGCAGTGAATATGATTTTTACACAGTTCAATATGGAAGATGCGTTGGAAGTGCGCTATGAAGAAGGCTTCGAGGATGGCGCTGAAAAAGGGGAATTGGTAAATCTTATCCGCCAAGTGAGTAAAAAGCTTCAAAAAGGCAAATCCATCACCCAGATTGCTGATGAAGTAGAAGAAAGCCCAGAGAAGGTGGAAGAAATTGTTCAGGCTATAAAAACTGCAAATACTACAGATATAGAAAAAATCTACAAGAAGATACAAGAAATGCAGAAAGATTAACTGTTTGATTCATACCCCTGAAAAGATGCTCGCAAAAGCGCTTTTCAGGGGGTTCTTATTCATTATATTTCCGACCTTTCATCACTTTTCCACTCACGGGTCGGAGTCTCACAGCAAATCAGGCAAAGAATACGTCCTCGCAAGCTTCCAAAGACATTTGCCTTGATCAAACACTATGAGATTCGCCAAATAAAACGCCAAAAGATTTACCTTAGCCAACCTTGAGAGAATCTGTGTCAACAGAATTCTTTTATTAACGCCTCCAACTCTTCCTCGGTAATCTGAAAATTGTTGTAATTCAAAGGCTCCTGCCTGGGCTGATCTGCAGCATCCGCTACAACGCCTCCTTCCGTTAAGCCACCTGCTCCCACAGCTTTCACTTCCATCGGCTCCGCAATGACCCGATTTCCAATAGGCATAAGCTCCACAGTGCGTCTGCCGCTTCTGCCATGTCCGACGGAATCCATAGAATTCCTACCACCTCCGGAAATCAGACCCAGTCTGCGACCACCTTTCATACCAAGCCCCATACGGCTACCTTCGCCGGAGGCAATACGCATCTGACGCCCACGCAAAGGAACCTCTTCGCCATAAAGCATCTCAATATCATTCTCCGTCACATCAATTCGGGCGGACAAATGATTTTCCAGATAATCCACCAAATTCACCTTCAACACACGCTTCCGCCCCTTAATGTCCACCACCGTTGACACGGAGAAATACAGATATAATCCAATAAAACTAAGTATGTAGAAAGGAAGTAACTCACCAAAACTTTTACCTTCCACAATATAACGACACACGCCAATTCCGGAACAAATTACTGACAGAAGCATACACTGCCCGGACAAATGATACAATGTATCAAAGGAAAACGGTCCCAGCGCCAGACGATTCAAGAACTTGTCCACAAAAATAGGAATGTTGGCCACACCATTGTTGAGCTGATAGCAGTTGGCAAACTTCAGCTTACACTGCTTAAGAAGCTTATTGTTGGTGGTCGCCATGTTGTCGGCCTCCTTAATCATGTTGCTGTACATTGCCCCAAGCAATATCCTCACCATTACACTAAACACCAAAAAGCCTACAATTCCTCCACTGATTAACGGTTCCTCCTGAAAAATCTGAAACATACACTTCTCCTTCTTTCCGGTACATTAACATATTTTTAAGTACCAGAGTAATTGTATCGCAATCAGGATAAAATATGAATCAAAAGCCATCTTATAATTTCGACAGCAAAGTCTATATACCTTCAGGAAAAAACACACTATTTCAAAAGTCTTTCCGTTGCGCAACAAGGAAAAATCTGCTATAATGGCTTTTAATGAAAAACGAAAGAATGGAGAAGAATATGAGATATCAGACAAAAGGAACCTGTTCCTCAGCTATTGACATTGAAATCGTAGACGGTGTAATTGAATCCGTAAAATTTACCGGCGGTTGTAATGGCAATTTACAAGGTATTTCTGCTCTGGTAAAGGGCAAGACTCCTGAAGAGGTTATCAAGAGTTTGAAGGGTATCCGCTGCGGCATGAAGAATACTTCCTGTCCTGACCAGCTCGCTCAGGCACTGGAGAGCATGCTGTAGCATATATTTATTTTAGAATCGGAAGGTAATGCCATGAAGAAAATTGTGTTGACCGGTGGAGGTACCGCTGGTCACGTAACTCCCAATATTGCTTTGCTCCCCGCACTGAAGGAAGCAGGATTTGAGGTGTCCTACATGGGCTCCTATGACGGAATCGAGAAAAAGTTAATCGGCGACTTCGACATTCCCTACACGGGAATTGCCACTGGTAAGTTCCGCCGTTACTTAGATCCCAAGAATCTCACCGACCCTTTTCGTGTGATTAAGGGCTTCGGCGAGGCAAGAAAACATTTAAAAGAATTAAAGCCTGATGTGGTATTTTCCAAGGGTGGATTTGTCAGTGTTCCTGTGGTACGTGCAGCAGCCTCTCTGGGCATCCCCTGCATCATCCATGAATCCGACATGACTCCCGGACTTGCCAATAAAATCTGCATTCCGGTAGCCCGGAAGGTTTGTTGTAATTTCCCTGAGACTATGGAAAACATGCCTGAGGGCAAGGCAGTCCTCACAGGCTCACCCATTCGTAGCGAACTGGCACAGGGCAATAAGCTTGCAGGACTGGATATGTGCGGATTTACCGCCAATAAACCTGTCATCATGGTCATCGGCGGAAGTCTCGGCGCGCTGAATGTAAACCGTGCTGTCCGCGAGGCTCTTCCCCAGCTTTTGGAAGATTTTCAGGTAGTTCATCTGTGCGGCAAGGGCAAAATCGACAATCTCTACCTTAACACTCCCGGCTACAAGCAGTTTGAGTATATCAAGGCAGAGTTAAAAGATTTGTTTGCCATGGCGGACATCGTGATTTCCCGCGCAGGCGCAAATGCAATCTGTGAACTGTTGGCGCTGAAAAAACCCAATCTCCTCATCCCTCTGCCCTCACGAAGCAGCAGAGGCGACCAGTTATTAAATGCTGCGTCCTTTGAGGCACAAGGCTTCTCCATTGTCATTGATGAGGATGATTTGACTACTCAGCTTCTGGTAAATAAAGTCCATGAGCTCTATGAGCATAAGGCAGACTATATCAACACCATGTCCGGCAGCGGACAAATGGATTCCATACAAAAAATTATGAAATTAATAGAAGAAGCAGCGGCCAAATAACCGCTGCTTCTTTGATTTAATCCCAATTCACTTATTTGTGTCTTAATTCAAACTCTCGTCATACATAGCACGCTCGCCGCCGATGTATTTCGCACGGGTGCGGGCGCAGACCACGTGAGCATCACCGATTTGGCCGGTGCGAATGCGCACAGGTACCGCCACGTCTCGCAAATGCATACCGATTAAGGTATCACCAATGTCCATGCCGGCATGGGCCTTAATGTGCTCTACTGCCACGGGATGCTCAAATGCCTTATAAGCTGCAGTGGCAAAAGAGCCGCCTGCCTTAGGCTGAGGCACTACATTCACCATATCATAGCCGTACTGCTTGGCAGCCGCCTTTTCTATAATAATTGCACGATTTAAGTGCTCGCAACACTGAGCCGCCAAATATACTCCGGCCTCCTGTGTTGCCTGATAGATTCCACCAAATACTACCTCTGCAAGCTCGGGGCTTGAATAAGTGCCGATTCCGGCACCACCCACTTCACTGGTGGAACAGCCTACCACAAAAATATCATGCTCATCCAAGTTAGCAACCTCTAAGAGTTCCTTGGCTGCACGATATGCCTCTTCACCGATAATTGTCATGTCTGTTGTCATTTTAAAGCCCTTCTTTCCTTATATACACAAGTATAATACCACTAATGCGATCAAAAAACAAATATTAGATACCGTAAATAACAAGAAATATTTCCCTTTGCCTCCGGGAATCTCATTGGTAGCGCATTCGGCAACTACATATTTATACGAAATAAGACTTGCCATGGAAGCAATAAGGGTACCCAAACCTCCCAGATTGGTTCCCACCATCAGAGCCGGCACATCGGATGTAAACCCGGACAACAAGAGAGCTGCCGGTACATTACTGATACACTGACTGGCAAGAATCGCCACCAGCTCCTCGTTACCTGTAATCAAACTTTGCAACAAATTGGCAAAAGCCGGAATACGCCCCATATTACCTATAAAAATGAAAAACGCTACAAAAGTCAAAAGCAAAGCGTAATCAATATGGGCAAGTTCCTTATATGCAGTCACAGATATACCAATAATTACCGCTACAAAGGTAATCCAAAGAGGCAAAATCTGTGCCACCGTCAAAAGACACATAACAAAAAGCACCAGATAAATCACAAGAGAACCCTTTTTATCCGCTGGGGTAATGCCCTGTTCCAGAGAAGCCATGTCACCGGACTGAGCTGCCGCCGACACCGAACCATCCCTATCAGACTCTGATATTGATTCATTTCCTTCTCCTACCGTTCCCTTTTCCAGCTTGCACCCAAAAATAAGACTACAAGCCACCAAAAGCACCAGTGAAGCTACACTGTAGGGTAGCATAATCTTCATAAATTCCACCAGACTCATGCCGGAAATACCATACAAATAAAGATTCTGCGGATTACCGATGGGTGTCAGCATACTACCCAGATTAGCAGCAATAGTCTGCAGCACCACCGTAGGCAACACCATCCGCCGATAAATGTTCTCCCCCAACATCTTCCCCACCACAAAGGTAAAAGGCACAAACGTAATC
Source organism: Lachnospiraceae bacterium (assembly GCA_015056885.1). Classification (GTDB taxonomy): domain Bacteria; phylum Bacillota; class Clostridia; order Lachnospirales; family Lachnospiraceae; genus Acetatifactor. The sequence goes on along the minus strand of SVFL01000059.1, from coordinate 9,599 downwards.
AGTGCCACATCATTTGTGATAAGCATACTGAAGAAAAAACACAGCATCACCAAAAGCATCACAATCCCACTAGGATTCTGCACTTTTTTTAACAGCTTGCCCGCAATCCACTGAAACATACCGATATATCGAAAACCGGCCATCACTCCCATCAGACAAAACAAAATAGCAAGTGTATGAAAATCAATATAACCGATATAAGCCCCATCCGGAGGAACAATAAAGGCCGACACCACAGCCAACACAAGTGCCACACACAACACCACTTCTTTTTTTATGAAATTAATTACTTTACTCATCATACTGCCAAACCTGCTTTCCCATTGCACGAACTTCCTCACAACCCCACCTATCATAGCACGAATGTTTCAGAATAGCACGCATTTTTTAGGAGAAACTAATCAGATACCCAAACCACTTTGTATTTGTGCACGAAACGGAGGTTTTATCATGACTTTATCCACCAATCTCAATGAAAATATAAACGTTTTAAAGAAAAAGCTCCCCATTGGAACAAGCTTTGATCTGATTACCCGTAACTTATATCTGGGAAAGACACCGGCCTACTGGATTGGTGTCAATGGTTTTTGCCGCACAGAGGTGTTACAACAGATTTTCTCGGACTTGCAGAATCCTCTATATACAATGGATAATCAAATTGAGGACCTGATGCACTTTGCCGCAGCCAAAATCGGATTTGCCCAGGTGGAGGCCTGTAACGACTGGGATATGCTTCTTAGAAATGTGTTGAGTGGTCCTTCTTTGCTCTTTGTGGAAGGATTTGATTATGCATTGATTATCGATGCCAGAACCTACCCCACAAGAGGCATTGCGGAACCCGATGCAGAACCGGTAACCCGAGGAGCCCGGGATGGTTTTGTGGAAACCATGTTGTTTAATGCCAATCTCATCCGACGCAGGGTGCGCTCTAATCAGTTAACCTTCGCCATTCACACGGTAGGCACCATGAGCCGCACGGATGTTGCTATCGCATATCTGGCAGACAACGTCAATCGGGAACTTCTCTCCAGCCTGTCCGAAAAGCTTGACAATCTAAAAATTTCCTCCCTTACCATGGGTGCCAAAAGTTTGGAGGAACTTCTTGTTCCACACAAATGGTGGAGTCCCCTGCCTTCTGTGCAGTTCACCGAGCGTCCGGAAGTGGCATGCAGCTATCTTATGGAAGGACATATATTGGTACTGGTGGATAACTCCCCTCTGGTAATGATTTTTCCGGGGACAATTTTTCAGTTCACCCAAAGCGCTGAGGACTACTACAAAGCACCTATGGTAGGAAGTTACTTTAAATTAGTCCGACTGGCATGCATTCCGGTCAGCCTCTTTTTGATGCCATTGTTTCTGCTGATATCCGCCTGGTTTCCGAATCTTGCGTTAAAATGGCAGCTCTTATCCACCAAACCCCAAGGACCGCTGTACCTGATTTTCTATGTGCTGGCTGTGGAATTTATACTGGATTTATTCAAATACTCTGCCTCCACAAGCTCAGGACGCTTTTCCGGGGCATTATCCATTGTCAGCGGCCTTCTCATCGGAGATATTGCGGTCTCTTTAAATTGGGCCACAACAGAGGTCCTGTTTTATGGTGCAATCTCTCTGCTCGCTAATCTGTCCATATCCAGTCAGGAATTTGCCGACGGACTGCGGGTATACCGGATTTTTTTGTTGATAGCCACTGCCATTGGCGGACTTCCGGGCTTCTTAACCGGTTTATTGCTATGTATGGTGTCTGTCTATGCCACACCAACTTTCGGAGGTCTAAGCTACTTTTGGCCCCTGTATCCCTGGAATGGAAAAGCACTGAAAACCCTTCTGCTGCGCCGCCCTACAGCATCAGCTCAACCCAGTACCACATGGGACAGGGGGCATCTGCACCAATAATGATGTTTTTGCACCATATAATGGTAATATCGTGCATTTTTTGCACTATGAATTATCTTAAGGCTGTGTTATAATGCTATCTAAAGTAACTTGCTGAAGCGGTTAGGCCCCTTCAGCATCAACATAACATAGAGGAGAGATTATTATGAGTTGGACACGTGAAGAATTAAAAGCTCGAGGTAAAGCAGCCTTCTACAGAAATTATTGGGTTTGTGTTTTGGTTGCCTTTATCCTATTATTTGTAGGAGGCAATAACGGCGGCGGCAGTTGCAATACCGGTTCGTCGAGTAGCAGTAGCTACAACAATAACTACAGTAGCAATTATGATTACGATGATTTTGATTACGGCGACTATGATTACGGTGATTATGACGATTACGGCAGTGATTTTGACGACGAAATGGCAACCGGTGTACTGGCAGCCATTGGAGCAATAGGAATTGTTTTTCTTATCATTTTCTTAGTAGCATTTGTTTTGGGTCTTTTATTGTCAGCATTTGTTTTCAATCCCTTCGAAGTAGGTGGTTGCTACTTTTTCCTGGATAATGCAGTTAGCGATGCTGCAAGTGTAAGCGGAATTCTTGCAGGATTTAAATCCAACTACAAGGGAACCGTACTCACCATGTTCCTTCGTAACTTGTATATCGGCCTGTGGACCTTGCTTTTCATAGTTCCCGGCATTATTAAGACTTATGAGTATCGTATGATTCCTTATATCCTTGCAGATCACCCTGAGATGGATCACAAAGAAGTTTTTGCCTTAAGTAAAAAAATGATGGATGGCGAGAAATGGAACGCATTTGTTCTTGACCTTTCCTTCCTCGGATGGGCAATATTATCCGCATTTACTTGTGGTATTTTGGCTATTTTCTACGTAAATCCTTACATTCATGCTACGAATGCAGAGCTGTATCTTGCTCTGAAGCGTAACAAATGCCAGTCTTCCTATGACAACTATGGCAGTGTATATAGCAACTACAGCACCGGAAGCACTTATGATAATAGCTTTAACAACAACTACAACAGCAATAATTCTTTTGATAACAATTACAATAGTAATTACACCAGCAATTCATTTGACACCAATAATAACACATCAAATGATAGCAGTAATTCCTATAATCCTTACAACTAAACAATATTAACGCAACAGAGCACCGGAGACAAATCCGGTGCTCTTATATTGCCTATTTTCACAGAAAAACCCCAATCCAATGCTTGAGATTTTTTACATACAAAAAGCGGGTGATGGGAATCGAACCCACGTATCTAGCTTGGAAGGCTAGTGTTCTACCATTGAACTACACCCGCATGTTGTGTTCAGGCGCTGTGCCTGTACACGAAGGTATGAAATTAATAGTTGTCGACATCACCGCAATCTATGATGTCAAGAGCGCGAGACGGGGATCGAACCCGCGACCCCCTCCTTGGCAAGGAGGTGCTCCACCGCTGAGCCACTCGCGCATATATGTGAAGCAGTCGGTCAAATGACGGCCTCCTGCAAAATGCCCAGAGCCGGAATCGAACCAGCGACACGAGGATTTTCAGTCCTCTGCTCTACCAACTGAGCTATCTGGGCATGTGGACGAAATCCTGAATGCATTTGCATTTGTATGCCGAACGCATTTAATTTCGCGTCACAACATTGGTTATTTTACATTGTAGAAAACCAAATGTCAAGTAGTTTTATAAATTTTTTTTATTATTTTTAATTTTGTACAGCAATTGGTTGATTATCCTGATTTTTGGTTAAGTCGATTTTATCCAATTTTTCCTTCTTCTCAATCTTAATTTTGGATTTCTTCCAAATATTTGATTTGTACAACATAAACAGGATAACAGAGGAAATACCGTTACTGATAACTACGGAATACCATACACTGCGCACTCCCATATGCAAAATGGTCTCGCAAAACCAAAGGGTCAGGAAACGGAACACCCACAATCTGGTAGCATCCACAGTCATGGTAACCTCTGTATGTCCTGTGCCCTGGAACAAGCCCGTGGAAGCATTGTACACACCGTTTGTAAAGCACCAGAAGGCCATAATACTGAGGAAATCTGCCGCCATGGCAATTACCTCGGGATCCTCGGAGAAAATGCTCACAATACCGGTAGAGATAAAATCTCTGGACAAAATCATACCGCCAACGAAAAGGAATCCAACGCAGATTTTCATGGAAAGAAGATATCCTTCTCTTGCTCTTTCCACCTGCTTGGCTCCCATATTCTGACCCACAATGGTAGCTACCGCAGATCCGATACCGTTAGAAGGCAGAGTAATCAATCCATTTACCTTATTGCCAATACCGTAAGCTGCCATAGCCTGATTGCCATATGCATACACATTACGGCTCATGAGCAAAAAGCCCAACTGCATGGTGCTACCGCCGATAGCGGTAGGAAGACCAATACGAAGAATCAGCTTAATCTTCTCCCACTCAAAACGCATGTGTTTGATATCCAAATGTACATCCTGATTGCGGCGAGTCAAAAGAAGCAACGCAATGATTGCCGGAACCATCTTCGCCACCAAAGTAGCAGATGCGGCACCTGCCGTACCCATATGCATCACTACCATAAACAGCGGATCAAGAATCATATTTACCGTAATACCCACCAGATTCAAAAGCATCGGTTTCACCGTATCACCTTGGGCCTGCCGCACAGCAGAAAAAATATTCACCATATAGAGAAAAGGCATATCCCATACAACAATACGTAAGAATGTACAAGCGTGCTCATAAGTCTCCCCGTCTGCCCCAAGCCAGTTCACAATACCGGATGTAGATACATATACTACCACTGCACAGGCAAGAGCAAAACACATTGCACATGCAAAAATCTGATTAGCCATGCTCTTGGCATCATCCTTTTCTCCTGCACCAATATACTGAGCTATCAGCACAGAACCGGCCACTGTAATACCCATACCGAAATTAATAATAATATTCTGAACAGGTGTTACCAGATTAATTGCCGCCAGTTCATTGGTTCCGATTTTACCCAACCAATAAGTATCTGTCAGATTATACATAGTCTGAAGGAAACTGTTAATAACCACAGGAATTGCCAGCGACAAAATAGCCTGTAACATATTTCCCTTCAAAATCAAATCTTTATTTATTTTCTTGCCGGTTTTGGTCTGCGACATATCGATTCCACCTTTCCTAACACAGTCCTTATCATCTTACAAGTATATTCTACAACAAAAATGCAGTGGTATCCGCTTGAAATTTAATTGATTCAAACGAAACCACTGCTTTTTTATTGACTTATACTATTATCGATATTAGTTGGAAGTTGTAGTAGTTGCGGGAGTACCAAAAATAGGCTTGCCGTCTACCTCAGCATACTCAGAATACTCTTTCCAAATGTTGCAGAACCAGGTAGGACCCTGATTCAGAACGATTTCGTTACCGTTCTCATCCAGGAAATGGTTTGCATCATAATCGCTGTCATGCTTCCAAGTAGCCTTAATCATCTTACCGTTGGTAAATACATAAGCATCACCGGTACCATGTACACCGAATGCCAAATAATCATGGTCATCTCTAACCTCACCGTGACAAACCTTGAATACAACATTGGTCACTGCAATCTGCTCACCGGTCATCTCGTCAATCTGCTCTGCACCGTACTGGGAACGATAGTACAGCTTGTCCTCAGGATTGTAAGTAAAGCATGCGTTATTCTGTCCGTAACCACCCTTATTGCTCTGACTTCCGCCGGGGCGAATCTCAGTTGCATCAGGATACTCTGCGTACTCTGCAATACAGTCATCAGCAAAAATGAATGCTGCAGGATCCTTGCGGCCTGCGTCTGCATAACGACCGGACTCCTCATAAGTAGCTGCATAACCCTTGTCCTCGATACCCTGAATATAACCCTTTACCGTGCTGTCAGGAGCATCTGCACCATCGCTGGGAGATGCGGGCTTAAGCCACATATAAGCGGTAAACTCAGTTGCAAAACCGCCGCTCTGTCTGTCTTTTCTTCTGGCAAATGCTGCAGAATAAGGACTTGCAATACCGGTTACAGACTGGGAAATATTGTCTACACGATCAGAGTTAATCAAATCTGCAACGTAAGGAACTGCCAGACCCCAGTTACAATAAACTGCATCCAAAGCCATTGCCTCATATACGAAATAGTCACGGCTGCTTCGAACAGGACCTACATAGGTCATGTCATCATAGTCCTCAAGAACTGCCAACAAACGGGTGATACGACCCTCAACAGGTGCCTCATAAATAATGCTTGCCTGAGACAAACCATACTGAGGCATTGCAGGAGGATTGTTGGGAACCATGATTGCCAGAGGTCTTCTGTTAACCACAGTCTCATCCTTCCACTCACCGTCAAGGTAGCTCTGCTTCTTGCCATCTACTACGGTTCTCTCAGAAATTGCCTTAAACTCAGTTGCCTCCTCGGAAGAACTCTCCTCAGTAGAGGTAGTAGCCTCTGTTGTCACAGATGATTCAGGCGCAATTTCCTGAATAATAGGACTGTCTGCAGTCTTGCCACAGCCCGCAAACATGAAAGTTGCTGCTAAAATAGCTGCTAATAATCTCTTTTTCATTGGATATTCCTTTCGTAAAAATGTATTGACTTTAAAACTCTAACCTTTATTTTATATCCTGTCAAGGTATTTGTCCAATGAAATAATCTTAATTTTCTCTTTTTCCAGAAATTGTTGTTTGTCGTGTCCTTATTCCCTCATTTGTGCCCTCTAAATTTCTACAAAGTTGATTAGAAGGCAGATTCCATAACCAGGAACGCTCTCGCTCCGTGAAAAAGCGTAGCGGCACATAAGATTGCAAAGTACGCAATCTAAGTGCCGACGTTTTTCAAGGTCCTTGTTATGGAATCTGCCTTCTAATCGACTGTAAATTCTTATGGGGCACAAATGAGGAAATAAGGACACGCCAAAAGCTTATCCGCCTAAAGTGACGTCCTGTAGGGAGTACCAGTTCAGGGCTTCCGTTAAATCTGTTTCTTTATAATCCGGCCAACAGTGGTCTACTACATAGAAATCCGAATAGACTGACTGGATTGGCAGAAAACCGGATAATCTGCGCATACCACCCCATCGGATGAGGAGGTCGATGCGGGAAATGTCTGAGGAGTAGGGCTTGCCGTCCTCCTGAATGTGGGAAAGGTCCCATTGCCAGCCGTAGTTGACAAGAAAATTTACTTTGATGCCACCACCGTTTACAGGGGTCCTTTTTGTGTAAGGCAGAAGTTCCTTGGGGAAGCATTTGGACCGGCTGTTCCCGATTACCAGAAGGTCTGCCCCCTCCCTGGTCAGAAGCTCTACGGCATCCACGCATGCTTTTTGAAAAGCTTGAAACTGCTCTGCAGGGCGCTTGCAGTTATCCACGGTGAATCCATAATAGGTAACTTCCTCCACGCCAAGCTCTTTTGCCTGCTGCAGTAGTTTTAAACCGGGGGCCAGGCCATGTTCATAGCCATCCTGTTTGTTCATGCCGTGCTCCCTGGCCCAGCGGCGATTGCCATCGGGAATAATTCCGATGTGTTTTGGATTGTTCTTCTTCATTTTAATAACCATGTCCTTTCCGAACATCATATATTCATAAAGTAAACATTCCCAAAATCCGGCCAATTCATACCAATTACGATTCCTATTTATTATCCAAACATTTGCAGACCTTCAAACACCTCATCATAATCCATACCCAGTTCCACAATATGTCCAAAATTTTCTACATAAACCCAGCCTGCGCTACCATCTTCCGCCTGTACATAGACCCAGCTGAATGTAGCATCTGTCTTTAGAAACTTTACCGTCTGGGGCTGGATTTCGAACCTCTGTGACTCCAAATCATGCTCTTTATGCACCGGCAATGCCACTAAAAGTTCAATATCATTTTGTGCGGTATAATCATAACTGTCTTGAGGAACCTTCTCCAACAGACCATTTTCTCCTATTTGCCAGTATACACTGATATAGTCTGACTGAATCACATCTCCCCGTTCGCTACCAAAAATACGGCCGTCTTTCACATCCCCATCACATATATGGCTTGCCATTTGTCCCACTTTTACAAGCTTACCCTCCCGATAAGCATACAGCATACTGGCATAGTCTGCACTGGGGCCATCCTCCAGTATAAGGATTAAAATTTCTTTGCCATCCATACTAAAAGCGTAGAGATCATTGTGTACATTTTCTCCCCATTGCCCCAAAAAAGAATCCCCTACAGATAACACATAATTATCAAACGGTAAATCATAATAACTCTCCTTATCCTGCGGTGCCAGAACAATCTTCTCTGTCACACCATCACCATCCATATCAATATAGGCATAGGTCTCCGTCATAGTGCGTTCAGAAAGTTGTATTACTTTACCCGGCTGCGCTAAAAGCTCTGCCCGAATGGCACCGCCATAAGCATTGCGCTGCTGCTCATTCAAGCTCGCCACAGGCTTCCCCTCCCAACAGACACCACCGGAAAAGTCAGCCGTTCCTACATTTACAAGCGGAACATGTTTTTGCTTATAGTCATGATAAAAGCCTAAAAAACCATTTCCTTCATAATTCAAACGTTCAGGCATTGGAATAAACGAACTTCTTCTAAGTTTCATGGATTTCATATCCACATCCCCGGTTTCCATTTCCAACATGGCAAAACAATCCGGATGGAACTCATTTGCTCCCTCTATATAAGTAGAATCTGCCACAAAATATAACACATTATTTACCGCACAAATCGGAGTATCCGCTGCCACATAATAAGGATAAATACAGGTGATTGTCCCATCCTGAATCTTATAAATCCCCATATTGCTCAGTTGCAGACAATATCCCAGCTCCGATTCCCCATTTTCAAAATAATCCCAGTAACGGTAAGTTTCATAGACCTGTCTTCTGTAGTTGCCATCCGCCGGCGCCCAGATTCCCAGGCTCGCCTCAATCAGCTCCATGGGAATCTCTATGGTAGTTCCATCCTTATCAAAAGTATAAACTACCGTTACCGTTGTGCCCTCCAAGAGCACATTCTCATTCAATTCCTCCATCCAGGAACCGGAACTTACCTCAGGCTTTGTCATATTCCTCGCAATATCTCCCTTGCCCGGCTCCAACTGTAAGAAATACACCGCCGCACTTACAGGGTCAGTATATATTTCTGACGATGCACCATTTTCCAAAATATTACGCATAATCCCTCTGAAATGAGAGGCTTCATACTTCGCGCATTCTTCCTCTGCCACATTGTCCTGCATAATCTGCTCTTTCTGTGTATCCTCAGATAGCTTCTCCATGGTCTCTTCGCCCTGCACAGTATCCGAAGACTCTTGCACCGGCTCTTCGCTCTGCACTCTCTTCCCGCTTTGCACGGTCACAGAATCCTCCTGCACAATTGTCCTATTGCAACCCGACAGCGCCCCCGTCACAGCTGCCGCCAGAAATATGCCTGTCATAACACCATTCCATCTCATCCTTTGTCCCTCACTTCTTCCAAATATGTAATCCTAAAAATTTAAATAATTATGTATCATTAATCTTGCGAGGTCTTACACTTTCTCTTCTCTACAAATTAGGATTTTGCGCGTAGCAATGAGCCATGCGCAGATATGCCGAATGTGACTGCCGGGTGCTCGCACACAGGCAGACACATTCGTGCGAAGATGCATACGGCGAATGCCGCGACAGTGAGTAAGCATTAGCTTACGAA
>SVFL01000058.1 GCA_015056885.1 Lachnospiraceae bacterium | reverse complement strand
AATTTTACAGTTACACCACAACAGGAATAAATCCATTATCAACAAACGGATAGAATGGGTATAAAATTTTATAAAAAGTGTCCTTGACATGGGGTACACTTTAAAAACTGACTCGGAGGATGCAGTAAATATCAGCGTCCACAAGCATTCCACTTATATATTCCTTGACGTTTTACATCTGGCTCTTACACCTCAACGCTTCTTGCGATACTGGTATTCCTCCAAGAACTCATCATACACAGTCATCTTGTAACGAATACTTTTCATTCCGGGCAGTCTCTTCTCTGAAAAATGCCTCTGCTTTCAGTCTTTCTTCCTCTGCAATTACTGCACATAAAAGCACCAACAGATAATTAATCCATTGGTGCTTTTAAATCATTCACACAAGTATCCGCTCAATAAAACCAGAGTGCCTCACCCTCAAGATACAGCGCAAGCCAGATAGAGCCCTCTTCGCTGTCCGGCAGGGCTCCGCCCTGGTCGGCGTAGAAAACGCCGTTCGCCTTCGCGCCATCGTCGAAGGCGATTGAACAGGAATACGAGCTGTTCATCTCATAGTTGAAAGGACGCCCTTTCTCATTATCTGTCCAGAAGCATCCGCGACCATCCTCCTCAAATGTAAGGGATCTCACATCGTCGCTGGTTTCAAAGTTCACTTCACCGGACTTACTGTCAATAATCTCGTACAGAATATAATATTCTTCTGCTGTCAGAACCTTTGCATCGAATGAGGCGACCTTAAGGCGCGTCATGTCCAGAGCAAGGAACACACCGTCTTCTTGTGATTCCTCAGAATAATCGGTGGACGCTGTACTCTCGGATCGGTTGCTGTCCTCGTTCTCAAACTGGCAGTCTTCTCCGATTACAAAGCTTTCATGGTCCTTCCATTCCTCATTGAGTCGCGCACTCTCCCAGGAGCCGAAGGTACAGTGTTCAAATCGTGCTCCACTTTCGTTGTCACCGTGATAATAAGCAGGAAGAAAATTGTCCCCCTCGTTTCCGTTGAAGGAGCAGTCTTCAAAGTGGGCGAAGGAGCCGCTGAGACTCAACATGTCGAAGCCTCTGTTGTCCCTGAAAACACAGTCCTCAAAGACGGTGTCGCTACCTATCAGGTCGACGATGCCATAGCTACACTCACGGATAATGCAGTCCTTGAGCGTAATTCCCACCGTATGGTCTGCCACCACGCCATAGGTGCCGCAGCCGTAGAGATCCAGACCATCGAGACTGATTTTTCGGCAGTAATCAAACGCCAGCACCGCGCCCTGGCAGTTTCCCTGCTCAATCGTATGGCCGAAGGTGATGTTCTCAATGATAATATCGGAACAGTCGTTGAAGTAGAGCACATCAGAATAACGTGGCTCCGACACGACCTCGACCTTGCCGTCCTCTGCCCCGCGAATTGTCAGCTTATCGACCTCGTGGATTTCTGCCTGCCAGCCGTCAGTGAAGCTGCGAGAAACATAATCCGAGACATTATCGGAGGCTCCACGGAGATATTCCGTAAGGTTATAGGTGCCCGGCTCAAGCTCAATGACCACGCCCGGGGCGATGGCCTCGAGAAACTCGCCCGCCGTTTTGACATGAATCACTTCGTCCTCAGCTACAGATTCTTCCGACGAAGCGGAAGTCTCCGGCAAAATCGGCGCAGCAGCCGCAGATGTCTGTCCCGGCGTCCCAGTGGATGTCTGTTCCGGCGTCCCGTCAGGCTCTCCTTTGTCGGAAGCCCCACCGCACCCGGCAAGCGACACGAGCAGTAACAGCACCAGCCCAAAGGCGCAGATGTTCAACTTCTTATTCATATTTCTCAATCCCTTTCCTCTCTAATCCAATAGGATATACTTTCACTAATAAAACCAGACAACCTTTTCATTCATCTGCATCATAAACCAGAGTCTTTCAAAACCGTCCATCTGCTCCACATAGGGTGTCAAATAATAATAGTTTTCACCTTCTAATGTCACAGTACCATCTGATTCGCAATGCCAGGTAAACTCAAAATACTCATCCTCCGTCTCACACCAACCGCTTCCATCTTCTAGCACCAAGGTAAAATAAGGATAATACTCGGTCTCACCGGATTGCTGATCCACAAACATATAAGCATAATAAGTATCTGCAAGGTTCCTCTCATTGGCATCTACCGGAATCAAATTGTCAATATCAAGAACATCTTCTCCTTCCGGTTCCACATCAGGGTATTCTGTGATTTCCTCCCAATAGCAATCTGTAAATGTGGCATATTCATCATAATACCAATAATTGGTCTCTTTCTCGCCGAAATTACATTCTACAAAAGAAAGCTCTGCTCCATCTGCCGGCTCGTAATAACCACCGCCATTGGACCCCTTTAGCCAGCAATTACGAAACTCGTATTTTCCCTGCGCGTCCATAATATAGAAAGGTCCGTCTTCGCAATCACGGATAGTACAACTCTGCACATATATGTTACCGCTTCCATACATTGCATCAAACCCATACATACCACATCCGTATAAGTCCATAGCAGTTAAGTAGACATTCGAAGTATTCCGAAAGGAAATTACACTGGAATCGCATGCTCCATCCTGGGTATGGCCCATCGTAAGACCATGCAGAAAAATATTATTACAATCTTCAAACTTCAAAACAGCTCCGGCTCTTGTTTCCACAACAAGCTCCGTGATCACAGCACCCTCCAAATCTGCAAAAATACTCAGATCCTGCACGTCCTGAATCGCAACCTCTATGCCACCATCCCAGCACTCATACAACTCAACATATGGGTGCTTTTGGTTCCATTCTTCCCCTTGCTCACTCCATACTTTCTCAATATATTCACTCAGATTATAGTATCCAGGCTTTATCTTTATGGTAGCTCCCGGCTGAATGACTTCTAAAAAGTCCTCAACATTATCCACTTCCACAATTTCTTCCGTTAACTGTGTTTCCCCGGAAGGTTCTGTTTCCACAGAAGATTGTATTTCTTCTGTAGAAACCTTTGTCTCTTCTGTTTCCTTCTGTGTAGGGCTGTCTTTTCCACATCCGGAACAAATACCTAAAAGCATCGCCAATAAGCATATTTTTACAATAATACTTGTTTTACTCTTATGTTTCATTTCTCGCTCCATACACTATTAATTACTATTTCAAGGTAGGCATACCATCTTTTCCGACTTCATAAACTTCGAAATCCTGTGCACCACTGTCATAATTATCCAAGAGCATATGATTGGGGTCCAGAGGCAATAGGAACATATCTGAAGGGATATAAGCCGGTCCAATATTCATATCTCCGACTCTTGTAATCACACCACCATTTATGTTATATACTACCAGCATCATCTGACCCTGCACATGATTTCCGATTTCATTTTCCTCGCAGAACAAGTAAATATAATGGTTTCCATCCTCTGTTTTCACATAATAGGGTTGATAATCATATGCGAACAACTCTTCATATTGATAACAACCGTTTACGTCCGTATAAATTCCAAGCTGAGTATAGAATCTGTCCGTTTCATTAAACAAACCGGTACAATTCAATTCCTCTAATGCTCCGTCACCATCCAAATCAGAAAAGAAGGAATAATCTAACGGCAGTCTGACCATGTACGCTTCCGGTACATTCATATACTTTTTATGAAACAGCTCCGGATACTCCGCAAAGGAAATGGTGGCTGTTTTGCCTACAATTGACATTTCTGTAAAATCATCATATCCAAAGTAGAAGGTCACGCCATTATAATCCAATGACCAACGGATACCGTCCTGGGGCGTATTCTTAAAATACTCCTCCACTACTGTTTCGGGATAATCCGATCCCGCCCAAAGATGGCTGTTTAATTCTTTGCATACAATTCCGGGAACCGCATCCATGTCGAGAATTACGTCTGACAGCAACAGTTCTTCTCCTGTCTGCACATCATAGTTACTTCCCCACATTCCTCTGAAATCCTCGATAAATCCATAATCTGCATAAGAATCTGTTACAAGACTTAGCACCACACTATCGGCTCTTCTGACTTGTGCATTAGATGTAGATACCTGTGTTTCAAAATCCGCTAAGTCTCCGTCCAGCATCCCCATATCTGTGATAAAGCTTAGAATATTATCTACCTCATCCTCCATGGAACGAGTCTGCATACCGGCACTCTCTGATAATACACGATCTATTTCAGAATATTGCTCAGCGCCTTCCCACATGGTTACGTTAGAATATTCACTGTACAATAACCAGAGAGCATCCTGCCATTCATATCTGGAAGCATATGTCTCCTTTAAAGATAAAATCTCAGGTAACTCGACTACTTCATTATTTTCTACTGAAGTATTTGTCTCCTCATTACCTTCACCCGAAGTACTCTCTTGAACGACTTCCTTATCCCTACTCTCCTGTGTTCCTTTCTCAGGCGTTTTATTTTCTACCGTTTCCGGCGCATCTGTTGTTTGCGGATTTCCCTTTCCACACGCTGTAAATGTACCGATACAACACGTCAACAATGCAATCAAAAGTAACTTTTTCATGAATATTTTCCCTCTCTTCTCCCGGCAATTTTCATGGTACCTATGCCCACGCATCCTGCTGTGTAGGAATTCTGATATCTGCAAGGCACTGGATATCATTCACAAACCACTGATTGGTAGAAGGCTTCCTTCTTAACTTAATCGGCCTTGGAGCATCTGCACCGCCACTTGTCACATAAAGAGTAGCCCAATTCTCTTCATCAAAGGAATAGGGGTTTTCACTCACTGTGATGGTATAGGGCATAACGGGTGTATATCCGTTATCCGGTGTTGCTCCCTTAAAAAAGGATAACGTCTTATACTGTTTGCCTGCCAGACGATCCTTAATGAATGATTTTTCTCTCTCATTCACACTCTCCGGCCCCTTTAAATAATCCAGCATTTCCCATGTGGCATTTGCATCTTTTTCCCAATTACACAATACAGCAATGCAGAGCGCTGTTGTCTTGAACGCAGAATCCAAAGAAGACTCCGGTAACGCTTTTAATTCTACCACACTTGTAGGCAAAGAGGCAAAGGTAAAGCTTTCTGTATGGTTTCTGCCCTTTGCAATAGATTGAGAAGCACTCTGAGTCGCATTGTTTACCGCTTTTGATGCCTCTCTTTTCATCTGTGATGTAACCTGATCTATTATAGAATCAAATAATGCCATTTTTGTAATCTCCTTTACTATAATCTCTCAAAACAAGTAGTTGCCATGGTTAAAATTTTCCTCCACCGCCTCCATGCGTTTGGCCCGATGAAGAGGTATGCGTATCGGAAGCACCGGAACTCGTTGTCTTCTCCTGTCGATTTGTCTGGGTATACAGGAACAATTCTTTTGACTGAGTTACTTTCAGGCTGCCCTTTTTCACGTAATCAGCTGCCTTTTCCTGCATATTTATTGACTTTAGTTCTCCCTTCATCCTTCCTGTCATCAAAAGGGCTGCCACCAGTCCAATCCCAAAGGAAATCAATAGGTTTCTGACAAGTGGGAACGGTGCTTTGAGAGGATTCCCCACATCATTGTTTTCCCCGTTCCGAGCCTGCTGGACAAATTCATCGCAAAGGTCTGCATATGTCATAAACGCATTGAAAAACGCACCGTCACCAAGTTCCTCTAAAATCTGTTCTGCTATGTACTCTCGTCCGGCATCCGTAACCGCAGTAATTCCAAATCCTTTAGTTGATAGGTACCATTCACTATCGCTGATGCTGATTAGCAACAAGACACCATCTTTTGCATATCCGTTATCATCATAAAAGTCATCCGCGTAATCCTGTGCATCCTCCCCGCTCAAGGAATCAATCGTCACCACTACAATATCGATTTGTCCACTCTCACTGACTGCCTCCAGTCTGGATAACAATTCACTTTCCTCACTGTCCGTCAAAAGGTCTGCATCATCCACAAGCAGCGGCATATCATTCCATGCAAGCACCGGCATGGAACAGGAAAAAATTAGAAAAAACGTACACAATAGTCCTAATAATCTTTTTTGCATCATCCACACCCCCTTACAATAACCATACCAAATAGGTTATAGCAAAAAGAGCCGCACTTATCATACCGGTATAGCCAAACAGATACTTTTTATAAAGACCTTTATCCATCGGCATATCACCTACAAATTTGCCGGTTTGACCGTTCATGGCAAAGGTGTATTTCTGTCCATTCCAAGTGGTATTTAGGAGCCATACCGGATACAGAACATATTTGGCCTTTCCGTTCTGCAGACGAATGCTGGTAGCCTCTGCATTGACCGTTGCATATCCTTGCACCGTATCGGCAAATACCTCCTCTGTGCTCTTTTTGATGCGTTTATTTGCCCGCTCTTTACTCTGTTCGGAATCCACATCATACTTATCCGCTAAATAACCGGCAAGATATGCGGTTTGGAAATCCACCGCATCGCTTAAGTGAAAGGGTTCCAGTGATTCCATCATCCCATCATCCATCTTGGTGGAACCGTCCACAGGCACTCCTTCAAAATTCAATGTGCCACCGCGGATAACCGTATAATATTTCGTCTCCGTATAGTCGTAGTTATTGTCACTCCATGTCCGAACACGGGTAGTCTTGTAGCGGATATTTGCATCCGCATCTGCATCAAAAATCCAGAACGGAACATAAATTCCTTGAATCTCATCAATATGGTTTTCATCCTTAAATGCCTTCGGCAGAAGCTTCTTGCCTGCATAATGTTTTTTTAATGCTTCTTTCGCCGCTTCTTTATCCAATTTGAAAGGAATCACATAATCCGGCTTTAATTTGCCGGCAAACTGTCCCATCATAACTACCGGATTGTCACAGAAAGGGCAGGAAGTAGCCGCAATATTGGCATCTCCAACAATCTCGCCTCCACAGGATTGACAAACATAGGAACGAAGCCCCTCCGTCTCGCCATCCTTCCATTCAGCACCGCCTGCACTTTCCCAGGACATGTCCTCTTCCGGTTCATTTTTCAATTCCTTGTCATAGGAAACAAGAGTTTCCATTTCGAATTCCGTGTCACAATAGGGACACTTCATTTTCTGCAGTTTGCTGTCAAAGGCGATAGCACCACTGCAACATGGACATTTGTATTCTTGCAGAACTGCCATTCTTTTTACCTCCCATATGGATTGTTTCAATCAGAAGCTGTGTGTCACTGGCGAATATAAACCCAACTGTTCATAATAACCAGCTTGTCTCCGTCCACATAAAAGCTGAAGTCATCCTCACTGCCGTTGTCATAGCTAAGATAAATACGGTCCTCCAAGACTTTATAAGTATAAGGGTACTCTGCGCCCTCATAGTTTTGATAGCCACTTCCATCCCCATTGAACGCGTAGGTTTCCGTACCATCTTCATTTGTCCATGTACTAATCAGTTCAGTGGGTATATCGGCTGTTTCTCCGGTTTCAGCACCTTCTTCTGCCTGCTTATCCAACAGCAGCTCGTTGCCGAACATGTCCACCATAGTCAGTAAATCGCCGCTAACGGAGACGGTGAGTTCTTCCATATCTCCATCATCGTAATTCAGAGTCAGAACATCACCGCTGACAGTATATTTAAAAGGATACTCAGGACCACTAATCAGCACGCCTGTGCCATCTGTATTGAAGATAAATGTATTATCCCAATCACTATCCCTCTCCAACCATGTGCCATAGAGTGCAGAGGCTTCCACATCAGCAACAGGTGCAATGGTTTCCTCGTCGCTTACAGCAAACGGATTTGCAACGCCGGAGTCCACGCCGAAAAGCTCTCCTGCAATCCATGCACATTTATCCTGTGTCAGTTCGTCCCAGCCATAGGAATACATATCAAAGCCAAAAAGCGCCTTTGTTGTAAGATTCTTGACTTCACCTGTACCCTCTTCAACCTTCCAGTAGTCCAGGTCATATTCAACGCCCACAAAAAGTTCAATCTGTTCGCCGTAATCTTTAAATGTGTACTTGGTTTCAATGAGAACTACATCATATCCATTCCACTTAAAGCCAAGAGGAGTAACCGTCTGTGAACAGCCACTATTTTCTGCTGCAGTTTCTGCGTCAACTTCACCATCAAAATAAAGCTGTGCAATAATCGGATAACCTGTCGGCTCGTTATT
This sequence comes from Lachnospiraceae bacterium, assembly GCA_015056885.1. Taxonomy (GTDB): domain Bacteria; phylum Bacillota; class Clostridia; order Lachnospirales; family Lachnospiraceae; genus Acetatifactor. The sequence continues at coordinate 7,966 of SVFL01000058.1, read as the reverse complement.
ATATGCATCACGATGCCAGTGCATCTTGCTGGTTGCAGAATACTCATTGATTTCATCATCTACCTGTACTGTCATTACACTGCCGTCTTCTTCATAAATTTCCAATGTATTTTCGCTAAACTGCGCTCCCTCGGGACAATAGATTTCTGTTGTATATTTTTCTTCGTCTTCAGAATTGCCCCAGCCATAGTAAACCATAACGCTGGATGCATCACTTTTGTCTTCGCCAGCAACATTCGCCGTTTCCTCTGATTTTGTTTCTGCAGATGTCGCCGAAGCGGCAGTTGTTGTATTTTCGGCAGAATCTACGCCTGCCGATGGCTTGTCACCTCCGCAAGCTGTTAAAGAACATACCATCACCCCTGCTAAAATCAATGTTACCAATCTCTTTTTCATTTTCCATTCTCCTTCTATTTTTTTAACAATTTTCCCCAAAAACCTTGTTTTACATTTCCGTCTTCAATGTCATTTGCAGTTTCTATGCCTTGCTTCACCGCTTCTTCCACACTGCCACCGGTTGCTGCTGCCTTAAGAGCTGCTGCAGCAGTATCACCCAGATTACGCACATGCATTTTGTTCTTTCTTGCTTCATCATACAGACCATTATTTAACCAATTAATCCTATCCTGATTGATTCGTTGTGCAAAATCATAGAATACTTCCACTTCCTCTTTATCGCGGACGTCTCCCTTTAGTCTGATTTCACGGATACAATCGTCGTTATACGGAATCACTACTGTACATGAAGTGACTTTATCTTCCGCATCCTTACTCTCTTCTACGGTTACATAGTTTACATTCATATTTGTAACCTCATTCCTTCTGATATCTGCAAGAACCTCATTTTCCGATGCAAACTGATAAGGAATCATGGAATCAAAATAGAATACCGGAATATGCTCATAACGACTCATATCATCCAAATTTATCTGAAATGCACCCAAGCGAGTATTGCAACGATAATGTACCCTCAAGCTTCCCAAATCCCATGTTTTAAAACTTCGCTCCGCACTCTGAAAGCGGTTCTCTGCATTATCAAAGCTCGCTTCAAAATCAGCCTCTTCCTGTCCAAGCACCTCCATCATCCCATATGCTGCATCTTTTGATGTATAATCCATTCTGGCATAGTAATTGGTCTTTCTCTTACATTCATTGCAAATATACTCTTTTGTTGCCAGTTTGGAACGCTTTAACATACCTACTTCCGTGTTACAAAAGGTACATGCCTCTTTACTAAATAATCCCATTTTGATTTCTCCTCCTGTATTGATATCTTCCTACTTTTCCAACTCTAAACTTATTATAATGGCAACTATTTTCATATGCCCCCGCCATTTGGCTAGTTTTTATTCTTTGTCTCACTTCGATTATAAGCTTGCAGGAAGTCTTAATTACAGCGCCGGGTCTATACAGAAAAAACGCTACGCCAGACCCAAAATTCTTCTGTTTTTTCTCAAATTCCTTTGCAAAAAAGCTCGTTTCGGGTCTATACAAATTTTTCAGGACCTGAGACCCGTCCGGCATCAAATTTGCGGGTCTCCACATCCACTTTTTCTGCATAGACCCGCAGGCTGTCCGAATACATAGGATTTTCACCAGATTTTTGAAGTTTTCGGGTCCCACAGTCTATTTTTTCTCTATAGACCCATTTAAGGAAAATACTTCTGATGTTGAGAACAAAGTTCTCCGCAACCACAAATAATTCCGGTAACTGTGGGCAGTAGAAGATTTTAACAGAAAGAAAGTGGATGTAAACCATATTACCATGAGTTTACATCCACTTTTGTCCGGCAATCACTGCCGCACGCTACATTATTAATGCCACCAGATATCCTTCCTCTGAATGGTAAACTTAGCACTTACGTTTCCTGAATAGGTTCCTGTACCGGTAACCTTTACCACACCCTTATTCAATCCGGCAAAAATATTTTTGCCACCGGAAATGGTGTAATCGGTTCCCTGATTCAGCTGCTTAATCTTACCGGACGCAAGCTTTTCTTCAATCAAGGTATTGACTGTTCCGGATTTTTCTGCGGCTTTCAGTTCCTTAATTACCGCCTTATCCGTACTGTAATATACCTCAACCTTAGGTAACTGCTGAGTTCCGCTGTAGATGTTTTTACTGTCATCTACTTTTACATAGGTATTGCTGCTACTCAGCTTGCAATTAAAGATTGTTACAGGCACTTCCGCGGAACCGGTATAATTGGAGCCCTCCGCTGCCTTGATGGTTGCCTTGGGAGCCTTGGTGGAATCTCCGGCAAACCACAACTCCAGGTCTGCCTTGTTGGGATTTGTAAACTCCACCGTATAGTCTGTTCCGTTCTTTAAAGCACTCTTGCCGTCTTTTACAGTGACAGACAGCTTGTATACAAAACCTTCTGTGGCTTTATATGCCAGAGGTTTTATGGTAATTGCAGTTTTTGCAATATCCTGCTTAACCACTTCAAAAGTCTTGGTCAGATTTCCTGCAAAATTGCCCTTTCCGGCAATCGTTACTTTTGCCTCACCCAAATCCTTATTATCTGCATACTTCAGAGTATAATCCCTGCCATTCACAAGTTTGATACCATTATGCATAAGTACAATCTGTGCATCGGCAATTGCTCCTGCCTTCGCATACGGAACGGTTCCAATGGCTGCCACCATGCTGTCGGTCAGATTGGCTGCATTGATTTTGAATGTCTTCTTCACAGAACCGGTATAACCGGAACGTCCGTTTCCTGTGAACGTGATGGTTGCAGCACCTTTGTTTTGATTATTCTTATAGCTTACCGTATAATCCGTACCCGCAACCAAATCCACCTTGGTTCCGTCTGCTCTGGTCACTACCAGCTTAGCATCCTGTTTTATTGCTTTACCGGTATAAATCATATCGCTGACATTTGAAATCTCAACATTCTTATTGGACAGTGCCGTTCCTGTAATCTTGAAATTGATGGTTTTGGTTCCCACATAGGAGCCTTTTCCGGTCAAAACAAGAGTTGCAGTACCCAATCTATGGTTATTGCGATAAGAAACAGTGAAATCCGTATCTTTCTTCAATTCCTTGGTCACAGAACCTTCTTTGACAGTTACTGTATAGTCACTATCAGCCAGAGTGGTTTTGTCCGCCTCTGCGTCCTGGTAATCAAACTCTTTGCTCTTCACATTCAGTTTGATTTTCGCATTTTTAAAGAGTTTGGACTTTTCTGCCACGGATATAGTCTTTACAATCTCACCGTCAAAGTTGCCCTTACCTTTGATGGTCATGATGTAGTTACCTTCCACAGCCTCCATCTTGCCTTTGCTGTCCAGAAGATTTTTGTCCGGCGCATCTGCTTTCGCCACCTTCACCTCATAATCCACGCCGGATTTCATGGCAATCTTGCCATATTTGATGGAAGCAAAAGGTTTGAACTGCTTGCCGTTTGCCTCTGTGTTATCCGTAATTTTCAGTACAACATCCTCTGCCTCATTGGCACTTCCGTCGCCAATGACAGGTGCTGTGATATTGAAGTTTACATAGGCATCCTTTTCATAGTTTGCCATTCCTTTGATAATCACATAGGGCAGATCCTTATTGAATCCCGCTTCGGACATGGAGCTGAATACACCGTCATTTACCTTGGTCATGCGAACACCATCGGCTCCAACTCCATTGGCATTCTTATTGTTCACATAAGTCAAAGTATAGTCTTTTCCGGCCTTTAACAATACGCCTTCGTGATATACGTTAACCTTCGGTTTCTGTGCCTTGCCTGTATAAATAAGATCCGGTATTTCTTCAATCTTATACAGTGCCGGTTCAAGCACTATGTTACATACAGAACATTTTACTGCATACTGGGGAGTGGGATGCTCTCTGTCGGGAGTATGCCCTGCAAGCTCACCATATTCAAAGGTTTCGGTTCCTTTTTCTCCGCATGCACAGGACTTATAGTAGGTAGCTTTCGCCATACAGGTTGCTGCTGTTGCCTTGTATGTATCTGTTGCAACTTCCTTGTCAAATACATGTACATGATCAAGCGAAATCTCCATATACTTGTAGCTTTCCATATCTGCCGGATTGTACTCTACTGCATCACTTCCGGAAGTATTCACGCTTGCCATTACCTTGCAATTTTCATACGCCGTAACATCCGGTTCACAGGGGACAGGCGCACCTTCACTATAATCCAATACCATGTAGGGACCACCTGCCATATTGGTACTTATTGATACATTTCCGCCTTTTACAGCAATTCCCATGGTAGAAACCATAGAATATATTCCGCATGAGTCGGCTCTTATGTGGATATCACCATCTTCTATGGTAACTCCCAAGCCCATGATTCCCGCCATAACCGGTCGTAATTCGGTACCAAGCACAAGCTTACCGGATTTCACGGTGATGCTTCCGCCGGCTACAGCGATTCCACCACCGTCTGCCAGCACAGTTAAGGTTCCTGTTCCGGAAATCGTACAATCTCCCTCTAATACTACAATACCTCCGGCATTCATACCCTCTGTGGTCTCAATGGTATTCTCGCCAATCAACTGAATATGAATTCCTGCATCACACACAATGGCTGCATACTCATCCTCTGAGAACGAAGTACCATCTCCCTTATAGCCATATCCATTCAAGGTCAGTGTATTAGTGGTCTTATCATAGGATACTTTACCATCCCCAAATACGTCTGCCGCATTTTGGCTGGTGATATCGCATCCGCCCACATTAACATGATAGAAGGTTGTATCACATACACTACAATGAGATTCTTCATCCCAATCATGTCCGCCGTATTCAGAACTTATCCATATATGTTCCAAGCTCCACTCATCACAATACGCACAGTCATAATAGTATCTATATGGCGTGAGACAATCTGAACCGCTTCCCCTTACATAATGCTCCGTATCTGCTATTTTTTCCGTAAAGCTGTGGGCACAGATTTTCGGAATCTCTTCCTCTGCCATCTTATATCCACACTGGGTACACTCTTTATGCTGTTTGCCGACTTTGTCTGTTGTAGCCTCCTCATCAACAATCCAGTCGCCTGCTGTATGCTCGCCTTCCTCTGCCTTGGCACCGCAAGCACACTCTTTCCAGTGTTTTGTCTCATCCTGTTTCCAGGTGTCACCGTAATCATGTCCTGCCTGTGCCTCCATCTCATATCCGCAAACAGAACACAAAATAGCATACTCTTCCGTAGCACCACCCTCATGGTCAGGTGTATGCTCTGCACTTTCTGTAATATCCCCGCATCGGCATGCTTTCCAGTGCTTCGTTCCATCTCTCAACCATGTACTTGAATAATCATGGACATGGGTCCAAAGTGCATGCAAGGTCATATTTTCAGATACGGTATCCACATCAAAATCCCACTGCTGGGTGCATTCCGCATCTTTAAACCATCCACCGAAGGTCAAACCGCCAATCACAGGTACCTCCGGCTCTGTCACTTTGCCGCCTGCTAAAATCTTCTGAGTAACAGGATTGGTTGCCACACCATTCATAGAGAATTGAACCCTATAATAAACAGGTATTGCGTCCCATGTACCGGTAAGTGCCACATCACTTGCCGGCATTGTAAAGATAAAGCAGCCATAACCTGTGCTATATGGATTGGTTTCTTTCGTTATCTCGATTCCATCCGCAGTTACATTTGTAAGAATTCGCGTATCATCTTCACTGTACACACATACCTTGTCACCCGGACGGGCAGTTGTATAGGCTTCACCATCCAAAGTTACACTATATGTTTCCGGCTTAGCTTCGTCATTTTCATAAACGATTACATTGATTTTGTATTCATTTCTAAATGTAATTTCTGTACCATCACTTAATGTCTCAGTATAGTTTGCCTTAACAACAACCGGCCAATCATCCGATACAGCCACTCCCGTTACCGTACCGTCTTCCTCTGATACGGTAAAATACGGGTCTGCATACTCGCTGAATTTCGCATAACTGATTACCCCATCGTGTTCCGCCGGAAGAACCTTATAATAATCCGCAATATTTGCTGTTTCGCCAACGCTTATATGAATGGTTTCCGGCACAAAGCTATCAATCACCACAACACCCGGTTCGCCAACCGCTTCCATCTTCTTCGTCGGTGGCATACAGCGTTTTTCCGTCATTCGTTCATCTGCTATCTCTTCGCCATTTATAATCCAGGTAATGTTTTCGGCAAAGGTATAATCATCTCCTGATATGGAAGCAGTCATGAAAAACTCATACTCATTTCCACCGATAATATAGGAACTAAATACGGTGCTGCTCTCTAATCCGGGTTCAAAGGTCACTACTGCATTGCCATCACCGGCACAATAAGCTTCCACGCTGTCTACCCAGTCTGATTTCTTTTCACCATGGTATATACGCTCATTATAATTAACATATATGGTGTCAATTTCTCTTGAGTCCGGATTCACGATTTTATCACTCAGGTATCTGATTGTTATGGATTTTCTGTCATCCGAAACCACAAATCCCTGATATCCCGTTGCACCACTGCTCTTTTGATCGTATTCACCATTCAGAGACACATGCATGGCATCATAATCTACATAAGCATCGTCACTAGAATCTAACCAAAGCGGAAGTTCGTGTTCTCCAATCGGCAATGTTATCTCACACCAGTAACGCACACCCACACTAGGTGTTGCATCAACAGCACCGGACATCGTATCCCTTACCCAGCTGACGGAAGGAGTCACCTCAATATCAGAAGCAACTTCTACACTAGTATCAAAAGGCTGACCATATACAGGTGCATCCAGTCCTGTAATCTCAAATCTGGTTGCAGGAACCACTACGTCAATGGATTCGGTTCCAAGTGATGATGTAGCTGTTAAGGTTACTCTGCCCGGCTTTAAGGCTTCTAACATACCGTCTTCAGTCACTGCTACAACTTCTTCATTGCTGCTTGTCCAAACAGGTTCTGTATAGGTATCCTGTGATGCAGTTACCGGCAGTATTCCCGCCTCAATATTCAACAGACCCACACCAGATGCATGATAAGCCGGGTTGTCTCCACCCTCACTGTCATAATAACAGTCTTTATCATAATTCAATCTCATTTCCGTTGCCGGTACCTTCATGGCAATCACAACTTTATCCGTATACACCCATCTGTTCTTAGAGGTAAGCTGACCTACACGGACCACATAATTACCCGGAACATAATCACCGGAATATTTTATAAAATCCTGTGGGAACTTAAAGGATGTTTTCACATTTTCATCCAATATTTTTCCAGAAAGTGTGCTACCTTCCGGTGCCTGCACAATTTCCAGTTTTGTCATATTGTAGGGGGAGGGAATCACTTCACCATCTATGAATCCTGACCACTCATTAATGCTTATAACAGCATTGGAATCTGGTGTTGCATAACCGCTTCCGTTATCATAGGTCAAAGTTACCTCTGATGATACATCCGGAGAATCGTAATGTACCAGAACTTTTTCATCAATTAAATAAAGTCTTCCATTTGTATCCGTAAAGGAAAGTCTGTAATAAACATCTTTACCAAGCTGATAACTTGGATAGAACCGGTAAGGTCTTTCTGCATTAATATCTACTTTCGCAAAACCATTCTCAACCGTAGGAGTATCCCATGTATAACCATTCAATGAATATTCCCATACCGGCTTCTGATATCTGTCTTCTACTGTATGAATATCAGAATAGATATCATACTGATCCAGTTCCACTGTATAAAGTTCCGGTGCAGTATTTCCGGTCACGTTAATGACTTTACAGTCTTTTTCTTCGTCATATGTCATTTCCATATTACTTTTTAACGGATCCACTACCTGAAACATAAAATGAGTGTAAGCTTTTGGGTTATATCCATCCGTGATAAGAAACAATGCCCCATCCGCCTTATTGTTTTCAAGAGGAGTTTTCAGTCTTTTCATATACTCTTCTTCATCATCAAGAAACGGAACCTTTGCAGCATCTCCTATTAAGCTCTGCAAAAAATCACCGGATATT
>SVFL01000057.1 GCA_015056885.1 Lachnospiraceae bacterium | reverse complement strand
GCAGCAGGTTGGATTGGAATGAAGATTGCAACTTATGCGAATGTTCGTGTATCTAACAAGGCTCGCGAGACCAAGAGCATCGGTGAGACGGTTAAGGTTGCTTTCCGCGGCGGTTCTGTAATGGGTTTGTGTGTAGGCGGATTTGCTTTGTTGGGATTGTTCCTTGTGTATATTATCTTTGGCATCGGAATGGGGCTGATGTCTATTGATGCCATCATGAATGGCGGTATCTTTACACAGTGTCTGTCCTGTTATGCACTGGGTTGTTCTATTGTTGCGATGTTCAACCGTGTAGGTGGTGGTATTTATACCAAGGCTGCAGATATGGGTGCGGACCTGGTTGGTAAGACTGAGGCGCACATCCCTGAGGATGATCCCAGAAACCCTGCTACCATTGCAGATAATGTAGGTGATAACGTAGGTGATGTTGCAGGTCTTGGTTCCGACCTTTTGGAGTCCTATGTAGGTTCCATTACCTCCGGTATTATTCTTGCTGCTCATCTGTTCATTGCTTCCATGGCAACAACAGGTACACTCAGTGAGGCACTTCTTGAGAAGATGTTCTATTATCCTTTGGTTTTTGCGGCATGTGGTCTGATTGCCTGTGTGCTTGGTATTGCGATTGTGCTCTTCAAGAAGGGATCTGACAATCCTCACAAGGATTTGAATACTGCAACCTTTGTATCTGCTGCATTGACCATTTTGGCAGGTCTGGGTGCAACCGTTTTGATTTTTGGTGATGCGTCTGTGGCAGATGCCCTTGTAGGTGCAGGCTTCCAGGTAGGTATGCTTTCCCCTTGGATTGCAGCGTCCATTGGTGTTATTAGTGGTGTTGTTATCGGTATGATTGCTGAGTACTATACCAGTTATGATTATAAGCCCACGCAGATGATTGCAGAAGCATCTAAAGAGGGTGCGGCTCTGACTATTACTCAGGGTCTTGCAGTTGGTATGAAGTCCTGTATGGCACCTTTGATTTTGCTTGGTATTGCAACCTTTGCATCTTATGCGGTTGCAGGTATGTTTGGTATTTCCATGGCGGCAGTTGGTATGCTTTCTTTCGTAAGTACCACGGTTTCTGTTGATACATATGGTCCTATTTCTGATAATGCCGGCGGTATTGCAGAGATGTCCGGACTGGACCCTGCTGTTCGTGAGATTACGGACAAGCTTGACTCTGTAGGTAATACCACCGCAGCTATTGGTAAGGGATTTGCAATCGGTTCTGCAGCATTTGCAGCATTGTCCCTGATGGTTTCTTACCTGTATTCTTTTAATGACCCTACTACTCCCTTGGAGCTTAACTTTACCAATCCTTTGATCCTCGCAGGAGCAATGATTGGTGCAGCACTTCCTTTCCTGTTCTCCGGTATGTTGATCGAGGCAGTTGCCAAGGCAGCACGTAAGATGGTAGAAGAGGTTAGAAGACAGTTTAAGGAGATTCCCGGTATTTTGGAAGGAAAGGCTAAGCCTGATTACAAGACCTGTATCGAGATTTCTTCCCAGGGTGCGTTGAAGGAGATGCGTGTTCCTGCGATTCTTTCCATCGTGTTCCCTTTGGTGGCAGGTTTCCTGTGCGGACCTATGTTCGTAGGTGGCGTGCTGATTGGTGCAACCCTTTCTGCAATCATGCTGGCAATCTTCACCGGTAATGCAGGTGGTGCATGGGATAATGGTAAGAAGTACATTGAGTCCGGAGCAATCGAAGGTCAGAAGAAAGGTTCTCCTGCACATGATGCGGCAGTTGTAGGTGACACGGTAGGTGATCCTCTGAAGGATACCGTAGGTCCTTCTCTTGATATTCTGATTAAGATTATGTCTACTGTATCTTTGGTAGCAGTAGGACTGTTCAGTCAGTATAACTTGCTTGACTGGATTATGAGCATGATTAAGTAGTCTGTGATTAACGACAGATCATATGAGAAACGCCGGTTGGGCCCTTTGGGGAGCTGACCGGTGTTTCTCGATTGGTTTCATAATTGTATAAAATTAATATTGTCCATTATGGTGTTCCAGTTTGCGCAATATGGTTGCCAGCGGCACGATGAGGATTCCGCAGAAGAAGTTGCTGATTCCATGGACAAAATCCCAAGGCAATCCGGCCATAATCCACGCAATTGTTTTATCAAAATCAAATCCGTACAGCAGAGCCTGTGTAGGGGCATAGAGTGTGCCGTACAAAAATCCATGGATAGCACATACTATCATGTATACAATGGGTTGTACTTTCTTGGGAATGCCGGTGGGGATAAGCATCACGATACCCCACAAAACAGCCCACAGATACAGGTGGGGAATCCACCAGCCGGCAAAGCCGCCAAACAGGCCGCACAGGAATACATAAATATATATGGGATACAAGGCCTTCTTTCGATAGACGAGTGTAAAAGTAATGGTAAAAACGCCTAACAAATGAACATTTGGAATGGCCTCCATTATGATTTTGGAAGAGTACATCATTGCTCCCAATAATGCAAAAATAGTGATTTCTCTGGTTGTAAGTTTCACGATTATTCTACCTTAAAGGAATAGTTTTCGCCTTCTGTAATGGGGGTCATATCGACACCGGTGGTTCCGTATTCGCCATTGATATAAAATGCCCAATAGGTACCGGTGGTCTCGTAGTCGGCAATAATACCGTTGACGGTTTTCACATACAGACCATACTGGCCTTCCTCACCTTCAATCAAGCCCTGTTCTAACAGCGCTTCACCTACTGTTTCCTTGTCTGATTCAATATCAAATACGGTTTCGTTTCCCTCACCATCTACAACGGTAAAAGTGAAGGTTTTCATAGGAATTTCGTTTTCGACGGAAGCGGTAGCAGTATCGGGTATAGAGGACTCGGAGATGCTTGCTTCCACGGCGGAAGAGGGGGCGGTGCTGCCGGATTGGGAGGTGGTATTATTAGCAGTACCATTGCTGCCGCAGGCGGTAGTACCCAGTGCTAAGGCAAGTGCAAGACTCAATGCCAGTGTCTGTTTTGTTAATAAATGTTTTTTGATTTGCATGATTTCATTCTCCTTTGAAATATTTTAAATTAAGCTCGTGGGCATATACAGAAAAAATGACTGGAAATACCCCGGATATGTTCATAAATTGGGTACCAGAGATGATTTTTTTGATATATGCCCAATAATGCTAAAAAACGTGCAAAAACTATACACAATTTCGCCTTTTAGGGTATTTTAGGGCAAAAATTTTGTATATGCCCAAGCGCTGCCTTGGCTGAGCATAGCGCTAACTTAGCGGCGTACATATGGCTGAACATAGCGCTAACTTAGCGGCGTACATATGGCTGAACATAGCGCTAATATATTGCCAACATATTGCAATATATCATAGAAAATGTTGCCTGAAAAAGGCACTAAAAAACCCTTTACCATTCGGTAAAGGGTTGATATATTCGCAATGCAGGAACGCATATGGTATATGCTCAAAACGCTTAGTGTATAACAGAAAATACACACTACGTTTTATTTTGCAAATTACGTACAACCAGTTACTCGTGGTTTGTGAAACGAAAATACTGTTTCCGTACTACATTCAGGCAGGTCTCCCGGCTCATAGATCATTGCATCGGCCATCTTCCCGGTTGCCCAGTGATATGGCGGCCTTAGCTCCCTAATTACGGTGACGAGTTCGTACAGGATTTGCACCTGTTTCCCTTTTCACCAGAGCCAATCCCGATAAAAGAGATTGCTCTGACACCTGAGTGCACATTATTCAGTTTGAGCTCAACGAAGTCAGTGTATCATATCTTCATTGCAAATGCAAACTATAAATTGGATACAGAGGTCAAAAGATTTCAATAGCTGAATTCAATTTATGGATTCTTCTTGTTATATAAGCGTTTGCATATCAACTTTATCCACTCACAAATCTGCAAATATCCGTCAGGCACATACACCAGCATAAACATATAATAAGGCAGAACATAGCGGCACTGGGCTTCCCAGATAATGCTGAAGAGAAAACCGCCTACAATGGCAATCAGCGGAATGTAGGATGCTGCATTTTCTTTGCGTTTGCGCCAAAGCACCGGCAGATAAAACAGAAATCCCAGGTAAACAACACTTTGGTACCTGTCTGCAAAATTCAACAGAGGATCATGATATTTACCGTAATATACTTCCGAAATCCATTGGGGCACAGGTAATTCCTCGTCGAAGGAATGGGTGGAAAGAAGTGTCTCAAAGGAAGGCTCTGTCCACTGCATCAAAAGCTTGGTCTTGAAAAACCACTTGGCGTAGGAGGGATTTTGGGCAAAATAGTTCAGATTTTCCTCCAGATTAGCCTTGGCGATTTCGGAGGCCCGGGCCCGGTTGAAATCTGCCTCGTACATGGTAGTGGTCTGATAGTTGTTATAGGTGCCGGGTCCTCCTTCGTTATCCTGCATGCCCATTGCCAGAGTGAGAATCATGGGTGCTCCTTTGGTCATAGGATAGCCGGAACGTGCTGCATAGGAGTAATCCAAGGCTTTGGTGGTACCGAATGCACTGACAATAATAAGAATACCTGCCAGAACCGGTGTCAGTTTCTTCTTTTGTACAGCTACAAGGAATAAGCCGATAAAAACAGCAATCAGTGCAATCCAGGTGTGCATGCGCACCATAAGAGAAATGGTTGCCATAACACAGCAAAGGATTACATACAGGTTATTGCCTGTGCGTGCATAACGCAGCAGCGCAAGGAAAAGTACAGTACAACAGCATATGGAAGGTAAATCTCCATATGCATAGGGTGTCAGTATCAGATAGGGCACACACAGAAGAAACAAGGGGCAGTACATGGTTTTGCAGATACTGTGAAAAGAAGTTTCTTCCACAAATAAATATCCGGCTATCATAGTGATAACACCCAATAAAATGTGTATTTTAGCTGCAATCGGATAACAGAAGTCTCCAAATATCCAAAAGAGCAGTTCGTAAAAAATGGTCAGTCCCTTCTGGTAGGGGAATTTGCCTAAATATCCGGTCTCTTTCAACATACTGAAGTTGCCGTCTAAGTGATAGTGGGCGGCAGCAGTGGCATTTAACTGATCGCCGCTGGGGTAGTAGGGGAGCTCACTCACCCATATAAGTGCTGCGACTACATAAAGCAGACAACAAAATCCCAGGAAAATATATCCGGCAAGGCGTTGTCTGTCTCCCAGTTTGGCAAAAAGCCATTGTAATATCATAGACAATAGAACAACGGAAGCAAATGCAGTAAGATTCAGGAACGTATTGTCTTTTATCAGTTGCACCGGACCTTCATAGCTTGTGGGCGAATAGTAGGAATAACGTAGGCTGTAGTACGCCAGAAATGTTCCAATGAACAGCGTAAATACTGCCAAAATTGCGATACATATGCCCGTAAATTGCCCGGATATTGATTTTTTATTATTTGAAATGGTGTGCTTGGTCATAAACACTCCTTCTCTGATTAAAGCATATTTCTAAAGCATAGGAACCAGATTATGGTCGCTGGTATATACTGCAAATCTTTCATTTTCAAAGCCCAAAGTAACCACGGAAGGGTCCTCAAACTGATTGACGAAGGCTTCCTTGTCTTCTGCACATACCACATAAGCAGTGGGCATATTTTCAGGAAGGTTGGGAACGTACCACTTGGTGCTGGTGGTCCACCAGTACATGCGCAAATCCTCCATGTGATAGCTGTGTCCCATGGTAATTCGGCCGTCTGTCATAATACAGATGCGGGAAGCATCCCAAAATTCCGCATAGCCGTGGCTAATATTTTCCGAATCCATATAGGCAATGACTTCCTCGTATTCAGCCAGATTATCCTCGCTGGTGATACAATCCTTGTAGGTGTAAAAAATATTGCAAATTGCAAAGATACATACACAGAGGGCAATCAGTCTTGCAAAATGGGGTGCGGCTTTCTCAAAGTAAGTGATAAGCAGTGCAAATACTGCGATCACAATAAACCACACCATAAAAAAGTAGTTGTGCGCCGTTTCTGCGGTGGTGATTACTTCAACAAATACGGTAAACAACAAAGAGGTACAAAGAGCCTGCAAAAGGTGTTTGTGTATCATGGGCACGCTGTGACTGCCGGTGGTGGTCTTGTGGCGCAAAAGGAAAATCAAACCATATACAGTCAGTATTACCACTGCCAGAATGCCCATTTGCATCAGTGCAGCAAAAGATGTTAAAGTACAGTTGCCTGCAATGCCCAGACATTCCAAAATGGCAGCAGGCACATCCCTAGTCAGGCGGGTCATCATATTTCCTGCATTCTGCAGATACATAGGATAATCTACATTAGTAGGATACAGCTTAGCAAGACCGCCCACCAACAGAAGAGTCAGGATAAAGCCGGTGGCAAGGAAGCGTTTGCCGGGCAGCTTTTCACCCATATGCTTGCTCTCAAAAAAAAGAAGCAGCACTTCCCAAATAACCAACGGAAGGACAACAACCTGAAGGCAACGCATGCCACCAAGAGCCAAACCACCGCAAAGTCCGGCAAGTACCAGCCAGCTGATAACATCGCAGATTTTTTGGGAAGTTTTATTGGCTTTTATATTTGTTTCCCTAAGATACAGATAAAATGCAATACAAAGGAACAGACAGATACTGTGCAAGGCATAATAATCTGCAAACAAAAACCACAAAAGTGTTACAAAGGGCACCATCTGCCCATCATTTCGAAGACCGTTAATCGGCAAGGCGCACAGAGCCAAAAGGGCGGTAGCGATACCTAAATTGGATACCCGACACTTTTTTAAGGTAAAACCAATTGCAGCAAGAAGAAGTACCCCCACGATGGCACATGCCAATCCCATGGAAAATACCATGCTGCCGCTTAATCCATAAAAAACAGCTGAGAGCGCCGGAACGCCCACAACGAGACGTTCCGTACTGGCAATCCAGTTATCCGGCGTCAACGTTTTCTCCTCCCAGATTTCCCGCGCAAGCATTGCATCCACCGCAATATCCGAATCCACATGCTCCGTATACTGAAACATATTCAAATAAAAAAACATCCCAATATAAAATGCAAGCAGAGTACAAACCGATATAAATATAAGGGAACTTGATAAATTTTTCTTCGTTTTCATAAATAGTTGAACCTTCTTCATTTTTTTGGAAAAGTGGTGGAGTGGAGAATCGATAGCGGGGCATTGGAGTATTCCAAAGGACCTTGAAAAGCGCCGGTGCTTGGCGAGGTCAACCGAGATTGTGTAGCAATATCGGTTCGAGCCTAGCATCCGTTGCGTCTTTTCACGGAGCGAAAGCGTTCCGTGGAAGACTTCAATGCCCCACTATCGATATTTCATCCCACCACAACCCATGCTACACAAAATCGGAAAAAAAATCAACCGATTGCTCTAAAGAATTTCTGAATAACGCCGATACATATTGTGAATCGGATAAAATATTAAACAGGATGTTGAATAGATTATCTAATCGGAAGGAGGAAAACCAATGCGTATAGAAGCTTATACACAGGTACAGCAGCTTTATAAGTCTCAGAAGACCAGCCGCAGTGCAGCGACTTCTGCTACCGTATCCGCAAGAGATCAGTTGCAGATTAGCAGCATAGGTAAGGATATTCAGACTGCTAAAGCAGCACTGGCAGCAACTCCCGACATCAGAGAGGAATTGACTGCATCTGTTAAGGCAAGTGTTCAGAACGGCACATATAGTGTGGATAATAGTACATTTGCTGCAAAATTGTTAGAGAAGTACAGCGCGCTGGTATAAGGAGGAGAGCCCCGTGGCAAGTTTAATGGAAAACCTGATAGAAGTTTTAGACAGGGAATGCGACGAGTATGAGGGGCTTCTTACTGTATCCCAGCGCAAGACGCCAATCATTGTGAGCGGCAATCTTGAAAATTTACAGAAAATCACGGATGAAGAACAAACCATGGTGAGCAGGATTAATAACCTGGAACGCAGACGCATGGAAGTGACTGCGGACATCGCCACGGTGCTGAACAAGGACGTTACGAAGCTTACGCTGACAAATCTGATTGACATGCTTGCGGCAAGACCTGCAGAACAGGCAGCGCTCATGAGATCTTATGACAGACTTCATCGGTCCGTAAGAGAGTTAAAGCGTGTCAACGAGCAGAACGGGTCTCTTTTGAGGGATGCATTGGAGATGGTAAATTTTGAAATTAACATTCTTCATGCAGCAAAGGCGGCACCCGAAACTGCCAATTATAGCAGAGGTGCATATAGCCTGGGAGACACCATGGGAGTGAATCAGGGCTTTGATGCCAAACAATAACAGCGGTTGTAATGACCACTTGGGAAGCCGAGGTGAAATCATATGCCATTGATGGGAAGTTTATATATAGGAGCATCCGGATTACAGACCAGTCAAAATGCGCTGAATACGACAGCGCATAATTTATCTAATGTAGATACGGTCGGATATACCAGACAGCAGGTACAGCAGTCGGATAAACGATACGTACTACTTTCAAAGACGGCCTCTGCAATATCATATCAGCAGTACGGTCTCGGTACTACATATTCCCGGGTGAAACAAATCAGAGATTATTTTTTGGATAAGACATACCGCAAGGAATCCGGACGCAGTATGTTTTATGAAGTATCCAGCAATGTGCTGGAGGAGGTGGAGAGTCAGCTTGGCGAGTTGAACGGCGAGGCTTTTCAGACTACTATGTCCGATTTTTGGACATCTATACAGGAACTTTCCAAGGATCCGGCAAGTAGTGTAACTCAGGGACTTATGGTGCAGAGAGCATCGGAGTTTGTAGAGAGAGCGATAGCAGTATACGATGGACTTTCCTTTTATCAGGACAACCTGAATACGCAGATTAAGCAGCAGGTAGATTTGATTAATGATTACGGCAACAAGATTCTGGATTTAAATGACAGAATTAGAGCGATAGAGAGTGGCGGCGTGGAGCGCGCCAATGATTTGCGGGATGCCCGCAACCAGATGTTGGATGAGTTGTCGGAACTGACCAACATGAGTTTTACGGAAGAACTAAACGGTAATGTATCCGTGCAGATTGAGGGTGTGGATTTCGTAAAGGGCAGCATGTGTTACGAAATCGGAATGGATATTGATGCATCTACCGGATTTTATACACCTTTTTGGCCCCAGAATGCAGATTATGTCAAGCAGGCTGACGGCACTAAGATTTATACCATTGAGGGTGCGGAAGTATTTGATTTAAGTGTTGAAATTTCTTCTGACCTTGGTACAGATGTGGGTGGATTGAAGTCTATGCTTCTTGCAAGAGGCGACCACAGAGCGGATTACAGAGATGTTGCAGAAGGCAATTATGATAAGGTGTCTCAGTCGGTGGTTATGAACATTCAGGCTGAGTTCGACCAGTTGGTTCATAATGTAGTGTCTAAGATTAATGGTATCCTTGCAGAGGCGGCAGGTGTCAGACAGGGAGACTTGACCGTAATAAACGCAGATGGTTCCACACAGACACTTACAGGAGTTCGATTTGTGGAGCAGGAAGTGGGCGGCTATATGAGAAACGATGACGGCAGCCCTATTCAGATGTTTGAAAAGATTACAACAGACGGATATACCCAATATACCGGTGCAGACGGTAATACTTACTGGGTATACAACGAGGAGAATGTCAATCGGGCAGACAGCCTGTATACCTTGAAAAATTTACAGGTAAGTCAGGAACTGATGCAAAAACCTTCCATGTTGAAATTCCGACTGGAGGACGGTTCCGAGGATCAGGCGACTGCGGATGCATTAAAGGCAGCCTTTACGGAAGAGATTTACACACTGAATCCTAACGTAAAGAAGAGAGTTACCTTTAATGATTATTATTCCGATATGGTCAGTCAGGTAGCAAACTCCGGATATGTGTACAGAAGCATTCATGAGAACCAGCTCAACACAGTGGAATCCATAGAGAGTGCCAGAGGGCAGGTAATCAATGTTTCTTCTGACGAGGAACTGGCAAATATGATTAAGTTCCAAAATGCATTTAACGCTTCCAGTAGATATATCAATTCCATCAGTGAAATGCTGGAGCATATTATCAATACTTTAGGAGTATAGGAAAGGAGGTAGCTTATGGCCTCACAATTTTTCGGACTTAATATTGCATACACAGGACTTTTGGCCAGCAACGCTGCCTTAAATACAACCTCCAACAACATCGCTAACGTGCAGACAGAAGGCTATAGCAGACAGCAGGTGAATCAGCAGGCGGCCAATGCACTGCGCATGTTCCAGACTTATGGCTGTGCCGGTGCCGGTGTAGAGACTCTTTCCATTGAGAGAGTAAGGGATGAATTTTACGATGTAAAATTCTGGAACAATAATGCTAAGGTCGGCGAGTACGATATGCAGGTGTACTACATGGAGCAGGTGGAGACTTATTTCCATGATGACGGCCAAAATGCAGGATTTAAGACTGTATTTGATAAAATGATGATTACCGGTATGCAGGAGCTGATGAAGAATCCCAGTGACGCAACCACTAAGGCACAGTTTGTGGGAAGTGCAGGAGATTTGGTGGAGTACTTCAACGGTCTTGCCGGCAATATTGAGGCTTTGCAGAAAGATATTAACCTGGAAATCAAGTTAAAGGTAGATGAGATTAATTCTCTGGCAGGTGAGATTGCCAATCTGAATAAGCAGATTAATACCATTGAACTGGCAGGTACAAAGGCCAATGAGCTTCGAGACAGAAGAGCACTTCTTCTGGATCAGCTTTCTAAAATTGTAGATATTGAAGTGACAGAAACACCTATCGTGGATAGTAACAATCCGGAGAGAGAGACCGGTGGTAATCGATTTGTAGTAAAGATTGCAGCGGGACAGACATTGGTGGATACCAGTGATTATCGTGGTTTGGAGTGCAAGGCAAGAGCTTCTTATGAGAAGATAAATCAGACAGATATCGACGGATTGTATGATATTTACTGGTCAGATGGTCAGAGATTTAATATTTATAATGCGGCTATGGGCGGTAATTTGCGAGGACTTATCGAGATGCGTGACGGTAATAACGGTGAGTATTTTAACGGTTTGGTTACCAGCACAGGCGTTGTGACCAACCCGGATACCGGAGAAGAGCAGGACACCGTTACTATCCAGGTGACAGATACCTACTTGCAGGATTTGAATAAATGCAATCTTTCCGATCAGGGAGGTATTATTAACTTAGGTAATCAGGAGTTTTATTATGATTCCTGGACTTATACCTTTGATGAGGCTACCAATACTTATTCTTACACATTTACCCTTTCTGCAACAACCGGTGAGGATGCAAGGAATGCCAAGAGACTTACCAACGACCGTATGGGTAAATTTGCAACCATTGGCAGCAAAACGGATTATCAGGGTATTCCCTATTATATGAGTCAGATGAATGAGTGGCTTAGAACCTTCAGCCAGAAGTTCAACGATATATTGGAGAGTGGTTATACATCCGACAACATTCCCGGTATCAAACTTTTTACTTCTGACCATTCTACGGATCAGGAACAATTTGATTTCCCGGATGCAACCCGCTATAACACCGGACAGAGTGTGACAATTGATGTGGCGGATGACAGCTATTACCGGATGACAGCCAAGAATTTTAGCCTGATGGATGCTGTGGAACTGAATCCGGGACTGTTGGCAGAGAAGAGCAACACCGGTGATGGTGTGGAGCAGGGTGATTTGCTGGAGCAGTTAAGTAATATGCCTTATGATAAGACAACCTTAAGCTTCCGCGGGGCATCTGCATCGGAATTTTTGCAGACAGTTTTGGCGGATGTGGCATTGAATACCAGCAGAGCCAATACCTTTTCACAGAGTTTTGCCAATATTTCATACAGCATTGACAACCAGAGAATCGGTATCTCCGGTGTGGATGAGGATGAAGAGGCAGTGAATCTTGTAAAGTACCAGAATGGATACAATCTGGCATCCAAGATGATTCAGACCCTTACAGAGATTTATGACCGGTTAATTCTCCAGACCGGAGTATAAAAGATGAAGAATTTCCGATTCATCGGAAAGGAGCAATATGAGAATTACAAATAAAATCATGCAGCGTAATAACCTGGCAAATATCAATACCAATAAGATTTATCAGGATAAACTCAGCACACAGATGTCTACTCAGAAAAAGGTCAACAGACCTTCTGACGACCCTGTTGTTGCAATTCGTGCATTGCGTCTTCGAAGCAGCGTAACAGAGATTACCCAGTACTACAGCAAGAATATTCCCGATGCGGAGAGTTGGCTGGATGTTACGGAAGATGCGCTGAAAAATATGTCCGAAATTGTAACCAAAATGATTGAGCAGTGTACCAAGGGTTCCAACGGTGATTTGACCAGTAAGGACCGTGAGATTATTTTGGAGCAGCTTAAGGCACTGGGTGAAGAGGTTTATGTAACCGGTGATGCGGACTATGCAGGCCGTTATGTATTTACCGGATACCGCACCGATACTTCCTTAAGTTTTATCGAGGCGAATAATACACCGTATGTGATTACGGAGCAGCTTGATAATTCGGCAATCGATGTATTAACCAAGGTGGATTTTGGCAATATTATGAATTGGAATGCCTCCAATTATACAACGTTGACGGATGCGGATGAGCAGGCTGTTGAGTCTCTGGAAATTTATCGTTTCCGTTTGGCGTATAACGATTGTGATGAAAATTATCTGCCGTCCATCACTTATAAGGATGCAGCCGGCAATGATGTGACAATCAACACTACGATGGTGCATTCCTATGCAGAGCCCAGTCCCTATACTCAGGTGGCAGCCAATCCGGATGCCGCAATTTATGTGCCTGAGACAGGAGAAGTGCTTTTGGGAGCCAATAAATATCAGGAGCTCATGGCCATTAAGGACGATGTGGCTACTGTAAATAATGAGGGTGAGATTCGCGTTACATACCAGAAGACCAATTGGGAAGTAGGCGATTTGAGACCGGAGCACTATTTCTACTGCAAGTCCGATCCCGGAACAACTGAAGAGATTGAATACAATGCCACCTTCCTGCAGGGAGAAGTGGAAAAACAGGCTATCGAATATGATGTAGGATTTAATCAGACCATTCGTGTCAACTCTACTGCAGATGAGTGCTTTCAGCATGGAATCGGCAGAGAAGTAGACGATTTGGTAGTGGCTTTGCAGGAAGTAATCGATTTGGAAGAAATTAAAGCCAATATCGAGAAGGAAATGGAGAAAGAGGGTGCGGATGTCGATAAGCTGCAGGAACAGTTAGATGCAGTAGAAAAGGCACTTACTCTTTCCAAAGATAAGAGTCAAAAGCTTTTTGAAAGCGGTATTACCAATTTCCAGGGTTATTTGGATGATGTAAACTTGTGTATTACCAACTGCGGTACCAGAAGCAGTAAGCTGGAATTGATTGAGAATCGTATGCAGAGTCAGAAGACCACTTTCGAGACCTTGAAGAGTGAGAATGAGGATGCAGATATTACAGAGGTTGCTATCAAACTCAGTTCCGCAGAATTGACCTATGAGGCGGCACTTATGGCCACTGGTAAAGTAATGCAGACAACTTTGTTGAACTTCATTTAAAGGAGGTATTATTTTATGAGAATCAATACTAAGGCATTTGGTGAGATTGAAATCTCAGATGACAAGATTATTACTTTTGAAAAGGGAATTATCGGTTTTCCGGAGTTGAAGAAGTTTACTTTGCTTCACGACGAGGAGAGAGGAACCAGCGCAGGTATTCGTTTCCTGCAGTCTTTGGATGAGGCTAGTTTTGCGATGCCCGTAATGGATCCCTTGATTGTAATGCCTGACTATGACCCTACTGTAGAGGATGAACTCTTGGCAGATATGGGAAGCCTGAGTGATGAGAATATTCTGGTTCTGGTAACGGTTACCGTGC
The DNA here is from genome assembly GCA_015056885.1 of Lachnospiraceae bacterium. Lineage (GTDB taxonomy): Bacteria > Bacillota > Clostridia > Lachnospirales > Lachnospiraceae > Acetatifactor. Next base: position 3,182 of record SVFL01000057.1, on the reverse strand, counting down.
CTTCTGACTTGACTCAGATGACTGTGAATCTGCAGGGTCCTATCATCATCAATGTAGATGAGAGAAAGGCTTGTCAGCTGATTGTGGAGGGTGGCACTTATCCTGTAAAGTTCCCTATTTATGATATCCTCCAGGCAAGAAAGGCAGGTGAGTAGGATGCTGGCGTTATCCCGTAAGAAAAACGAAGCACTGATTATCAATAACAATATTGAGATTACTATTTTGGAAGTAAAGGGTGACCAGGTTAAGATTGGCATCTCTGCTCCCAAGGAGGTACCCATCTACCGTAAGGAAGTATATATGCAGATTCAGGAAGCTAATAAGGCTGCTGTGGATGCTGACGGTATGGATGCTTTGAAGGCATTGTTGGGTTAAAAATATGAAGTGTCGAATTTGTGGCTGTGAAACAATTGAGACCGAAATATCCGTGCGGGAAATGATGATTCCCACCAGAGAAGACTTCCTTTATTTTGAATGTGCCAATTGTCATTGTATGCAGATTAAAGAGGTTCCGGATAATCTGGATGACTATTATGGACAAAACTATTATAGTTTTCAAAACAAGGAAATTCTACCGGATGAGACCCCTGTCACAGATATGACTCCGATTCTGGATGTGGGCTGCGGCGCAGGTGAATTTCTGAAGAAGTTACGAGCCGCAGGATACGGCAATTTATACGGATGTGATCCTTTTTTGCAGAATGATATTGCATATGGTGAGAACATTCATATTTATAAAAAAACTGTACATGAAATGACAGGGCAGTATGATAAAATTTTCCTAAACGACTCTTTTGAGCATGTGACAGATCCGCACGAGGTTATGGAAAGTCTTAAACGGTTATTGTCTGCAAAGGGCATTGTACGGATTGCCATTCCGGTTTATCCGAATATTGCTTATGATATGTTTGGGGCGAACTGGTATCAACTGGATGCTCCGAGACATATCTGCCTGCATTCCGGGGAAAGTATGGAATATCTGGTCAAAGAGCATGGGTTTAACATTGTGGATATTACCTATGATTCGCATTCGTCACAAATTTTTCGAAGCTATCTTTACGAGAAGGATGTTCCCTTTTGGGAACAGAAGATGGAGATGATTCGTCAGGAGATGTCTTCTGAGGAAATAAATGAAATCTGTCAGATGACAGAGGAAGTAAATGAGAAGAGTTATGGAGATCACGCAGTATTTAGCCTGATGCATGCATGATGTAAAAGGGGAGATTGAGTTCAATCTCTCCTTTTCGTCGTTATTTCTGTATGGTAGCTTCTAATTGGGCGATGCGGGCGCGCAACTCTGCATTTTCGGCTTCGGAGGTTGCCAATTTTTCTTCGGTATTAGAAAGCTTTTCTTCGGTATTAGAAAGCTTTTCTTCGGCATTGGAAAGCTTTTCTTCGGTATTAGAAAGCTTTTCTTCGGTATTAGAAAGCTTTTCTTCGGTATTAGAAAGCTTTTCTTCGGTATTGGAAAGCTTTTCTTCGGCATTGGAAAGCTGTTTTTCGGCGTTGGAAAGCTGTTTTTCAGTATTGGATAGCCGTTCCTTTGCGAGGGCTAACTTTTCTTCGGTATGTTCTATGCGAAGCTGGGTATAGCGCTGCCGACGGAAGTAGTCCTCACGGGCTTCGCACTGTAAACGAATTTGTTCTTCTTGGGTGAGCTTGTAAATGGTATCGGCAGCGGAGCGGATGTATTCGTTCTGTTCAGCTAACATGATAATATCCTCCCATGTGGTTGCTTTGAAGAGGGTTGCCCAGAGGTGAAGTCCAAACTGTTTGTCCTCCTCAGTTGCCAAGTCTATATGAGTTAAGTCTAACACAGAAAGTCTGAATTTGTCACTGTATACATGATGGTTTTTGATATTCAACATTTTATAAGTGGCATAAAACTCCGGATATTCCGGAAAGAGAGTGAAGTCCAAAAGACCAATCTGGATGGCGGGCATAATCTCGAAGTATTCTGCCCCTTTGCTAAGGTTGTCAAAGCTACGGCAAAGATAACTGAGAGAGCGCTCGGGCCAGTTGTGTTCGTTGATAACCTGCATTTCCAGATTAATAATAGTCTTGTTGTTAAGACAGACTCGAATATCAAGATAGAAATCTTTCTCGTCATACGCCTGACCTAAGACAATGGGGTTGAGGATTTCAACAGAGAGAATCTCTGAAAGAGGAATGCAGAGAAGAGCGCTGATAAGATATTTCAGAACAGTGTTGTTGAGTTGCAACAAAGCCCGGAATAGGTAGTCGTTGGTCAGAGGTATTATCACCGGTCCTGAGGCACATTCCAAGAAGTTTTCTGTGGAGAAAAAGGGTAAAGTAATAGTAGTTTGATTTTGCATAGGCATATTCCTTTCGTGTGTAATGTAAATGTGTGGGTAAAAGTTAGAAATAATAAGAAAAATAGAAACTGAATTCTGAAATACTAAAAAGAAATTTAGAATGGAGCGAATGCTCAAATAATATATAACACAATAAATGATGGTTGTAAAGAGTTTTTTTGAAAACGCTGTTGACATTTCAGGCTGCCTATCATAAAATCAAATCATCTTAATTCAAGTCAATTAGTTCTGATTCATTCAAAGTAAATCACAGGCAGTTCTGCCGTCTAATCACTTGAATACAACAAAATAGGAAAGGGCGGAGGACTGAGGGAGCCTCCGCAGAAGGAGGATACTATGGGGAAAAAGGACGATATTATGTATGATTATTTGGAGAATCGTGACAAATTTGTGGATTTGGTAAATGTGGTAATGTATCAGGGAGAGCAAGTGATACAGGCGTCCATGTTGGAGCCGGAAGATACCCGTTATGTGAGGAAGAGCTGCAAGAGGAATGGTAAACTGACCACGAACGGTCGCTATCGGGATTTGAAAAAACGCCTGTCAGATGGCGGGCGGATTGGAATTATCGCTATCGAGAACCAGGAGGCTGTGGACTATTCCATGCCACTGCGGATTATGGAATATGACTGCATGGAATATTGCAAGCAAGTTCGGCAGATTCAGAGGGATAAAACCAACGAATTTAAAAAGGAGAACAAAACGCCTAGTGATTGGGAGACAAGGCTGACAGAGGCGGATAAGATAAATCCTGTACAGACAATCTGCCTCTATCATGGAGAGGAGATGTGGGCCGGTCCGAAATCATTGAAGGATATGATAAACTGGAAGGATGCGCCGCCGAAC
>SVFL01000056.1 GCA_015056885.1 Lachnospiraceae bacterium | reverse complement strand
TGTCAATGATTATAAGGTACATCTGTTTGAAATTCCTTGGTTAACCAGAGAGCAGGTCAAGCTGTTTCGAAGCGATTTTAGGATTGTAGCTGATTATTTTGTACAGATGAGAGAGAACAGAGATTATGTACCAAGCAAAGACACCATCCGCCATGTGCAGGAGGTACTGCAGCTCATGGCAGTGATGACCGAAGATAGCAGATTTGAAGAAGCATATCAGGAGAAAGGAAGCGGAACGAATATGTGTGAATTTTTGGATAAGTTGGAAGCCAGAGGAGAAGCTCGTGGTGAAGCTCGTGGATTAACCAAAGGAGAAATAAGAGGAACTATCTTAACCTGCCGGGAATTTGGCTTAGATGAAGCCGGTATCTTCGATAAAATCATGCAGAAGTTCCGTCTGGACGAACAGGAAGTGCGAAAGTATCTGGCAGAGGTAAGGTAATCTATTATTAAAGAATATAAGTATAGAAAAGTCAATAACACAGGCGGAGCAAGATACAACCTTGCTCCGCCTGAATATTTTATAAATCTCAAATCTTCTCCATATGATCTACAGGAATCCCTTAAATTTCATACCCTCTCTTTTTCATAAATGCACTTACCCGCTTTCCGTCAAATTCCCGTGGCAAGATGCACTCTTTCACACACAATGCAGCTGCATATCCACCTGCTTCTCCTGTGGCTGCCATATTACCCATAACACGATAAGAAGCATGTGGGTAAAAATCACCGGAAATACATCTGCCGGCCAACATCAGATTATCACAATCTTTTGGAATCAGACTTCTGTAAGGAATATGATACGGAATTGCTTTATACCCTCTCTGGCAACTCAAAGTATCGTCTGATTTCAATTTATGTACGTCCACGCCAAAGGTTACAGTACAAATGCCGTCTTCGAACTTTCTGCCTGTCAGTATATCCTCGTCGGAAATACGATATTCACCGAAAATTCTTCTACCCTCTCTGACACCCACATGGGAACTGGAGAAGGAAATATTCAGCCTCTCATAACCCGGTATTTTCTTATGCTTTTCTACGATTTCAAAGGCTTCCTTTCTGCCGCCGATCACTGCTTCAGACAAAGAATGGATATCATCCGGCATTGCATTGTAGCCAAAATTTACTCCCATAGACCAGCTTTGCAGAGACGGCATTTTCACAACAGTTGCCTGTTGTGTAGAAATATTAATACCATGCTTTAAAAGCATCTGGGCGTAAGCAGTCTTCTCTTCACCGGTATCTGTTCCGTTATAGTCCGCAGGCATACCGGTTACACAAATTCCCATAGAAGTCGGAGATACCCTTCCTTCCGACGGATCACCGCATTCCCATTCGCAGCCGGCAAAATCAGCCACAATCCCGTTTCCGGTCGCATCTATAAAAACATCTGCTTTCAGCACATAATTGCAGCACTCTGTTGCAACCAACACTTCACGAATCTTCTTAGCTTCTACGTCTGCTGCCATCACCTGGCTGTGGAATAATACTTTTACACCGGATTCTGCACAGATTTTATCAAAAAAATACTTAGCGCCTTCCGTATCTATCATGCTGCCGGGAATTCGGTTACCATGCGTATCTGCTTTGGCTCCCACCCTGCTGCAGGTCATCTGGTGCGCATTCAAAAAATCAAATAATTCTTTTACCAGACCGCCTTTATTGCTACCATCCAAAATCTGCGGCACATAGCCTTCTGTCAGCGTTCCTCCGAGGCTGCCGCCCTTTTCTAAGAGAATGACCTTTGCTCCTTCTCTGGCTGCAGACACTGCTGCACAAACACCGGCAATACCGCCACCGCAAACGGCTATATCATAGTTACCTAAATCTTTTTTCTTAATATTGTACATAGTTCAATCCTCCTGATGCAACTGATTTTTATTACGCCCTTCTATCACGCCTGACATAATAACTGACACCAAAATAATACCGCCTCCGATGATATATTTCAGTGTGAATGTTTCCATCCCTAATAAAGCCGAAATCACCATGGTAATAACCGCGGAAAAAGGCATTGTTACCGCAATGACAACTGCATTTATATTCTGAGCAGCTTTTATACGCAGCGCCCAGCAAAAAGAAACATGGATTAAAATGTGTATAATCAGCCAAAACAATATTCCCGGCTGCCATCTGAATGTGATCTCTTCCAGCGCTTTTCCATCCACCCGTATAAAATATAGTACGAGCATAACGGTTACGGAAGTAACGGTATGTATCCATTTTTGTATCATCAAATACACGGATACATCCAGATCTTTCGCATATTCCCCTGTACCAACTATATTAAATGCAAAAAAAACTCCTGCCAACGCACATAATATTTCCCCAATACCAATTGCATTACCCGGTCCAAGATTGCTTATAATGAAACAGCCCAGCAAACACAAAGGTCCCGCAACGATGGATAAAGGATGCAGCTTTCTTTTCACCAAAACTAACATCAAGATTGGAACCACTACGCAAGACGTATTCCCTAAAAATGCGTACATGGACGGTGTCGTATATTGCAGCCCTATCATTTGCAAAATCACAGCAATAGAAAAAGCCAGGCCGGTCCAAACAGCGACTTTTAAATACTTTCTGTCAATGAGCTTTCTTTTACGCCAGGCAATAGCCGTAAAAGATACCGCTGAAATAATTGCAGACAGTGCGCCATACACCGTACCCGACATATAATCATAAAAATAAGCAGTTGTTACCGGTGTCAGGCCCCACATCAGAGTCACAAAAATAAGATATATGTAATATTTCTTTTTAGTCATATTGTGTTTCCTTGCTTTCTATTGCACTCTCTAAATTTCTATTGTTATTCTTCTGCACAGAATACTTTTTCTCTTTACTCCCCGGTCATCCGGATAGTAAAAATCACCGTAAACCAACAATGCACTATGATCGTCAATCGGGATCATTTCAGGATTCCCGCAAGCGCCGTCCCATTGATGCCAAAATGGCTTATCAATGGGATCATTGGCCAAATGACTGCGATCTTCCGCTTTCATAACAGTCACTTTTTCCCACTCATAACCGTCCTTGGTAGCTGCAAGATACATACCCGGTCTTGCATAACACAATAAGGTAACTCCACAATCCAGTTGACACAGTCTCGGCAAAATACCGGTTTCTGCAAAAACTTCCGGTTTAGACCACGTCTTTCCCATATCATAAGAGCGTGACATATACATAGGGTCCCAGTTCTGGCAGGTAGCACAAGCCCATGCCGATCTTAAAAACCATACCATAGAACCGTCTGCCATAAAGGCAATGTCACTATCACTGAAGCCTCCGGACTTATACGGATACTTATGACCATCTGCCGGATATTCCATATGACTTCGATGCTCAAAGGATTTGCCATTGTCATCAGAACGAAATATTTCAGCAGAATAGTAAGGATTGTACTGTCCCGTTTCCGGATCAACATGTCCTTCTCCGGAAAAGGACGTTACCCATATTGCTCCATCCGGGCCTACCTTTGGATTCCCTCTTGGAGCAATCGGTTTTAAAACCCCACCCTCGTAAGGACTTTTTCTCTCTAATATAGGTTTCAACATTCCGTCTTCATATTTATTTACTGCCGGGAATCTGATTACTCTGGTTAATCCCTTCCATTCCACTTCTGCTTTTTCTTCTATCGGTTCGGTTTCTCCTTTTGGAATACGCTTAACCTCCCAAAATCGCCGATCCAGACTTTTGGGTAAGCGCTCAGCAAGATATGCCCTGACTACAGAACCGTCAAACCAAAAGGTCATACCGTCCTGTATTGGAATCACGCCTTCCGGTGCACGCTTTTTGAAATCATAATCCGGTGTCAGATAATAGGTATCCTCATAAACATAATCTTTTAACTCTTCCCCCATCCCCGGCAACAGATAATACCTATCACCATTTGGAAGCAGAATACCACAATTATATTCCGTTTTCGGATCAATTTCCTGCCAGCTGATACCCTCATCACAACTTTCAAACCATCTATGGGCAATGCCGGGATAATACCAGTCATCATCCTCCACATGCACTTTGACCAAGATGCGGTCTCCTAAATGATAGGGAATCGGAAACTGGTATTTTCCCCACCAATTTTCTTCCGGACGCATTCCTTGCACAATTACATGTTCTTCACCAACGATTATTTTCATCTATAGCTTCCTTTCATACCCAAGCGCAAACAATACCACACTCTGCTCCTTATCATGGGTGGTGTTTACACACTTGATGCATACAATCTTTTTCTCCGGATGAGGATTTTTCCACTCATATACATATGCCGTAGTATCTTCACAGACAATGGTATCCGTAAAATACAGCACCGAACCCATCCACTTATCTTTCAGCTTGTAGTGCGGTGCCGGTTTCCGTTCCGTACCTTTTTCCGGATCATCATCGATTTCATTGACTTTTTCATCCAGATATAATTTTTCCCTGTCGTATTCCATATGTACATCCGCTGCCGTAATCCCGTAAGTTGCATTGATCAGTTCCCAGGTGCCGTCCTCATATAAAATTTCATGAGTAGCTGCACTCCAACGCGGCATATTTGTACAATAATAGTTAGAATCTGCCATTGGAGACTCATCCCAATGTGGAGTGTTGATAAAGCTGTAGCTCATATACTGCACTTCCGGCTTCTTAAATGCCTCACATAAAATAAGGCTGTCAGCATAAATATCCGTACGCAGCATCACATGGGCTGTATCCAAAGGCACACCGGACATTTCCGGACATTTCTCCAGCACCTTCTTTGCATTGCTGCCGTGGCACACAGCACCTTCTGCTTTTACATCAAAAGGTCCCTCTTCTCCGGCAAATAAAATTTCTAACGAACTACATTCCTGTTTATCCTCTGCACGCTCTGCTCTCATGATCTTGCGCACCTGCTCCACCGCATTGCGTGCTTCTGAAAGATATTCGCTGTATTTACTGTCACAATACCCTTTCTTCCAGAAAAACTGTGCAGAAAAAGTCAGGTCAAACAGTGAACCATTTCTGCCCAGTGTAAATTCATCCGGTGTACACCAGGTAGAATGCTCCGCACCGAGGACACGCTCACTTCTTACATCCCAGCTGCCGAAATCAATCCCGTTGAAATTACCGAACATCACCTCAAAACCACGATCTGTAAAGCATTCCTCCGTATTATGAGAACGGCTGTGGTACCAGTCCAGCATGATGATATCCTTCGGCAGATCTTCAAGTGCCTTGTACATGGTCGGCAAATGATAGTGTCGTCCATATGCATCTACTCTGTCAACTGTTTCCAGCCCGCGCTTGATACCATATTTCGGTTCCGGCTGCAACAAAGTTTCACACCACATCATAATGCGGATATTCTTTTGGGTATAAAATTGATGCAGACGATTTATTTCATATGCCAAAAGTTCATGACCGCTTTTCTCTCTACATTTTGGACATTCCCCCAAAATACGAATTTCATCATGTCCGATTGACACAATCTCCGGCTCAATAACTTCGATCATCTCTTCAGCAACATCAAAATATAATTTATAACTTTCCTCGTTCAATGGACAGAAGGTATCCGGGAACAGATCATTTGCATCCTCTGCGATCTCCCTGTGAGCCATAGTCAGATAATAGCAGTGACTCAATGCTTGAATTTCCGGGATCACGGTAAAGCCCAGATTCTTGGCATACTGCACCAGATCACGCACCTCTTCCTGCTTCAAAATCTTACCTCTTGCATTTTCAAAATGGGTACTATCCTTCCAGTAGCGGTCTGACCACTGGAAATTCTGAGGACCGCCAGGGAATTTCTTTACTACTGTTTCGCAGAATTCCACCCAGGCACGGTTCACCTCCGGGTGTCTTTTCAGTTCCATGGTACCACCCACTTCCATGATGATCGTATTGTACTTCAGGAAGCTGAGCACATCAAAGAAGCGCTTGCACTCCTCCAAATATTCCGGTGCCGGCATCAGTATATGCACACCACGGTACCGCTTATATGGTGCATCCTGTAATGTAAGACATGATACACTCAAATCTTTCTCCACAAGCTGCATGAGTGTTTCTATTGCATGAACAAAGCCTTTGTAATCTTGCGCGCTGATTTCTATTTTTTCTTCTGACACACAAATTCGATAACTTTCTTTCTCACCACTCACTTTTAAGAAGCATAGATCGCATTCTTTGTAATCTGTTTTTACAAACGTAATATCAAACGAATTTGCAAAACGTTTTATCAACAGTGCTTCTGCTTCAGCAGTACTCTGATCTGTATACAACTTTACTTCCTTTTTTAAAACAAACCTACCGATTCCTATTTGCAAAAATGACGGTTCCGGATAAATTCTCATCTCTTTTCCTCCATCTTAGTGTCGTCTTTTATAATAATGGCCGTACCCCGAAAACTAAGATACGGCCACATACATCATAGGGGGTGAACAGTCCCTATGACCAAAAATTATGAAATTGTCAAATTCGTCTGATTAGTTACCCGGATGATAAGCCTTAGTATACCACTCAAAGACTTCCTTAGCGCCCATAGTCTCAGCATCCTTAACCATTGCATCCCAAACAGCTTCAAATTCAGCTTCGTCTTCAGCGTAAATCATCTTCCACATTGCAGGATCTACAACATCCTTTAATGCAGCGATGGTCAGTAACATATTGTCGTCTGCAGGATCCAAAATCCAACCGTCAAATGCGCTGGTCTGATGTACTGTGATACCATTCTTTTCGGTGTAATCCCACAGATCTTCTGCACCCATGGTCTCTTTCCATGCATTCCAGTTATCATTGTCATTAGTGATTTCCTGTGCATCCGGCCAAAGGGTAGGAATATACGGAACAGGATCACCGTTGATGTCAACATGATCAAGCATTGGAGTACCGGTGTTAACCAATGAAGTTGTATTGAAGATAGAGTACTCTGTACCGTCCGGCATAGGGAAGAAGTTGATGGATCCCTTTTCCTTTAACCAAGCTGCAAATTCATCAGTGATAGACAGAACACCATCATTTTCCTGCCAAATGCAGCCATCCGGACCGTAGTAAAGCTTCATCCACTCATAAGGATCGGCCATTAAATCAACAAATTCCAGACAAGCTTCGATATTCTCGGAATCCTTAAAGATTACGATGGATTCACCACCGGAATACTTCGCAGTTGTAAAGCTTCTGTACAGTGTACAATCGCTTGGGAATACTTCATAGTACTTGGTTGCCCAACCCGGTAAGGAACCGCCAGGAAGCATAGCAAAACCATTGTCAAGCTTCGGGGCCTGATCTGCTCTTGCAGTGGAAATGGAGTCAGGATCTACAAGACCTCTCTTGTACATCTCGTTGTACCACTTTAAGCCTTCTTTGAAAATGGAATCATCTTCTAAAATATAATTAATTTCGCCTGTTGTGATCATGTTTTCTGCCATGTACTGGTTTGCACTGGTACTGGAACCATGCCAGGTCATCCACAGAGTCAAGGTACTATTAGTGTTATCCAGGAAAGTACCATACATCTTGGTGCCGTCTTCCAGAGTCGGCTGGTACTCTAACATCTGCTCACAAATGTCGATAAGACTCCACATATCGGTTACTTCCGGAGCACCGATTGCTTCATATACGTCCCATTTCAGCTTCGGGGTGTTACGGTCAAAGGTACCTGTCTTAGCATAGAGTCCTTTATTTACACCAACGCCGAAAGGAAGTACGAATAACTTACCTGTACCTGCACTGTAGTTCTCTCTGATGTAATCCAAATTGGAAGTGATGTACTCATTGGCAACCTTGTCACCTAATACGTGAGGTAAGTACTCAGCATAATCAGAGTAGTCGATGAGCTTGTCAGTCTGAACCAGAGTTTCGAAGATATCAGGCTGTTTACTAGGATTAACATACATCATATCCGGGAAATCACCGGAGGTCATCATAGCGGTAGTCTTCTCATCAGAGAAAGCCCAAATCTCTAACTTGATGCCGTGCTCAGCTAATGCTTCACCTCTGTAACCGGTAACTTCGCCGGAGAACAGGTTTGCATCCTTTGGATACAGGGTAATGGAAACTGGTTCCTTTGGCGTTTCTTCCTTCTGCTCTGCTTTGGATTCTTCCTTAGCAGGAGTAGATTCAGAAGTCTTGGTAGATTCACTGGTATTTGCAGCCGGCTTCTGACCACAAGCTGTAAGAACCATAGCGGTAGCGAGTGCTAATGCCAACACTCTCTTTAAGCTTTTGAATTTCATATGTGTTTCCTCCACTAAATTTAAATACTTGTTTTAACGATCGTTATGTCGTCATTATAATTCTCTCTCCTTTCACAATAAATACTTTATCTTGTGTAAAAATAACATAATCTTGTATAATTTTTTTGAACTAATTGACCAAAACAACTTATGATTTTATACTGTTATTAAATAATAGGTAAGCGCGAAACCGATTTATATCAAATTTTAAGGAAGTTGTGAAATAATGATTAATGTTCAAATACTGCGTCTGATCGAAGGAGCTAAAAAGGCAACCGGTCTGACCGTTATTATTGATGTTTTTCGTGCCATTTCTTTAGAGTGTTATCTCTATGATATGGGTGCAAAAGAAGTCCGCCCTACAGGTACCATTGAGGAAGCTGTAAAAAAGAGCTTCACTTTTCCGGGCAGTATATTGGCAGGGGAGCGTGCAGGTAAAAAATGCGAAGGATTTGATTTGGGTAATTCCCCATGCTCGGCTACTCCAGCTATAGTTGCTGATAAGGTTGTTATTCATACTACAAGTGCAGGAACGCAAGGCATTATTAATGCTGTGCATGCAGACGAGATTATTACGGCCTGTCTTGCGAATGCGCGGGCTGTCGCGGAATACATCCTGAAAAAGCAGCCGGAAACCGTTTCTCTGGTCTGCATGGGCAATATGGGAGTGCATCCTGCTGCAGAAGATGAGCTGTGTGCAGAATATATTAAGAGCATTGTGGAAGGCAGAGAACTGACTGACATGGAGGAACGGATTGCACATCTGCGCTATCATGGTGGGGAGCATTTTTTCGATCCGGACAATCAGGAGGTTTTTCCCGAGGAAGATTTTTGGCTCTGCACCAAATGCAACATTTTTCCTTTTCTGCTTAGAGTAGAAGAGGATGAAAAAGGGCTTATTTCACGTAAGATTATGCCATAATTTATATAACTTCTCGGAATCTCAATAACTGAGAATCCGACCTGAAATTTGACAACTGAATATCGTCTAGAAAAAGGAACTCAAAGAAAAGTGAGAAAAATGGACATAAACATTGGACATAGTTGATACTATGCCTTGCAAAATCTTATGATTTGGGATAAGATATCATTATTAAGCGGCTAAACTTAATAATGAATCACGGAATGCCTCCGCAGGAGGTGTTTCCCAGGCATCAAGATGCTGTAACATCATGATGCCGTAGAGGCGGCAGTACCACATCTTAGTAGAGCGGTGTCTGCCGTCTTCTAGTTTATAGTCTTCTTTCTCACGTTTGTTGGAACGTTCCACGGAAGTTCTTCCGTTATATTCCTTTTTCCATTCCTTACTGGTTAAGGTCAATAAAAGGATTGATACCCTGTTTTCTGCAGTATTCATAAACCGGATAGGCATCCTGTGCAGAATCCAGCAGAAGTTTTTCAATCCTGTATTTAGGCAGGTAAGCTTTCATGGTAAAGAAAGAATGCAGGAAAGAAAGCATATCGTGTCTGGAAGCCCGTTCTAAAAGAGGGAAAACAGGCAGGTCACTATGGGAATCGGAAGCCACATACATGTATAGATGGTAACCGAAGAAATAACATTCCCTGTGGGAATCCCAGCCCCAGTTACAGTCGGGCTGTGAATAGTGACGCTTACAGTGACAGTTACGGCATTCATTTTCCGCGCATTTGCAGGTGCGTTTTTTACGCTGCTGAGCTGCGGTGCGGACAGGGGTACCGTCACCGGCAAGTGCCAGGTGTTCCGGATCAATCAGCCCCTTTTCTACAGACTTGGAAAGGAACTGCTGATTGTAAAGCTTGAAAATAAGGTAAAAAGGGTTGTTCTGTTTAAAGTGCCAGCGTTCCATAAGAGGAAGCAGCTTAGATGCAACAGAAGAAGAATCACAGGGAGTCTTGTCACCTTTCTTCTTACCCTTAGGAACTTTTAGTTTTGGGAAACGGTCCTTAGGGGAAAGATTGTTGGAATCCCCTTTCCACATATGGGAAAAGAAGTCGTAAAAGGTACCGATACCGGGGGTATCACCGACAGAGAAACCACTGAGGATAGCATAAAGAGGAGTTTCCCTGAACATGCGGCACCATTGGGTAATGGAAGTAACTTTAAGCTTCAAAGCAAGCAGATAAGAGCGCAACATGCAGGAAGGAAGCCTTGGTTCAGGACCAAAGAAGGAATAACATTCCTGCATAATGGTATCGGTAAGGGAAAGATCAAGATACCAGAACTGGACAATGTAATCCCAGGAACTCTTAGGAAGAGAGAAAGGGTCAGGATAAAATTTCAGGAAATCAGATACGAAGGTATCCTGATAGGCGGCATGACCGCCGGAGTTATAAGGTAGCATAAAAATCGCCCTCCAATCAAAAGTCTGTACCGGCTGAGCCGGAACGAATCATCTTATTAATAAGGGCGCGAAGCGCCGCAGATTTTGGAGGATTTGTCAAGGGTTTTTTGAAAAAAAGTGGGTGATTTTTATAATAGAGGGGTCTGAAAGTACGATAAAATAAGGTGCTGAAGATTCCGAGAAAATATTTATTATGAAAGGAGGAATTTTATGAGCTTGACCGAAAGCAAGATTATGAGCAATCCGGTCAGCTGCGATGATTCTGTTTTATTACCGGTTCGTTCACTGGTCATGAATGCTATTGGTAATAGAACGATTGCTGGGTTTTGCGAGGATGCAGGATTATCTGTAGGTTATATGTCTCGACTGTTAAATGGCAAAATGAAGTCAACGCCAAGTGTAAGAACTCTGGCAAAGATATCATGTTCCAGCATGGGTGATGATAAGCAGGAAGTATTCAAACGCTTGTTGGATATTTATGGGCATGACATTGGAGTAGAAGAGATACAACAGGAGATTCGAATCGCAGAGCGCACATCTGAAATAATCGAAGAAGAACGCGAAGGTGCCAAGGCAGGTAAGAAGAGCGCAATAGAATTAAAGGCATCTGTCATGGGATTAATGATTTCTAATCTTATGATTAAGGGCGTACCTCTTAAAAGCTTAAATAATTTTGGACCAAATGAGACTATTGACATAGGAACGGAAGGGTATCCATTTGAACGATTGGTTATAATCTCAGGTTTCTGCGGAAATAGTACACAAGCGACTATGGCTGAACGAGACATTATGAAGCAATTACTTAAATGTGTTTCAAGCCAAAAAGATTTACCATTGTATCTGATACTTACAGAGCATAAGGAAGTCTTCGATTTTGTTTCAGATGTTGTAGAAAATTCGTTGGAAGCGAGTGCATATGTATTACTTACAAACAGCAATGTTACAGGCTTTGTAGAACAGAAATTTTTTGCGGCTGAAAACGTGAAAGCACCTTTTGAGTTTGTTGATGATGCGAATAATATTTAAAGGAGAATGACTGTAGAAATGGTAGAAAAATTTACTAGCCAGAACTCACAGCGTTCTTTGATTAGTCCACAATCAGTTGAAAGTGTCGAGCCCATTGTAGATTTCATGGTTGAGATTGAAAATTGGGATTCGGAAGGGCACGATACGCTTAGTAAAGCACTGGAAGGTAATGAGGATTTTGTACAGAAAAAAGCTGAAGAGCAATATTACAAAATTCTGGTACTGGAAAGTATTGCTAAAAACCTTGATGAAAGACAACTCTTATTATTTAGAGAGTACATAAGAAGAGCAGATGAAAATTATGAAACTGCCGTTAGTATGGGGGATATGTTACTGTACGAACAGATGGCAAGTCAAAATTTAAACGATAAGGAAAAATGACTGAAATGGACAAATTGAAGAATTATGTGAGTGCCGAAATCTGCAGCCATTGGCTGCAGATGCCGGGGCTTACAGTAGACTACCAGAAACAGTTTTAACCACACATTGTAAGAATATGAAGGAGGAATGAGGATATGCAATCTTACTTATCTCTAGTGATTGAAAATATAAAGGACACCGAAGAAATTATATATTCTATCGAATCACTTGAAAAAACAATTCGTATAATTTTATTTGAGATTAGGGATAGACAAGCCCAACTGGAAAAAAGATTTTTGGAGGATATGCAGAGGCGATATGGCAAAAGAAAATTATTTCAATTTGGAATGGACAAGCAATTTGTAGATTTCATAACTTATAAGGGAAATACGAGATTTGAAAATGAGAGAATTAGCCCGGTTGGAGTATTTAGAGTTGTTCGAGAAAATAAATATAGTGTTATTAATCAGGTAGAATTATTATTTCAATTATTATTAGAGGATATGAAGCAAGAGAAGCTAAGCCGAAGTTCTTCTCAAGAGAGGTTTTTTAAGAAAGATTATAGTATTTTGCGAAATTTTTCAAAAGGACAAGTCATTGGAAGCGATAATAAAATAAGGACAAGCCGAAAGCGAAAATATGATTTTGGGAATTACATATGTCAAAAAATGCGTTTTGGAATGGGGATAATTAAGCGATATATGCAAAATTGGACAGGCTTTATGTCAAAAGATAATCTAATATGTTTTCAATGAATGTTTGGTTAATGTATTTGTAAAAAATATAAGAAGGGAGGATGCTGGGTTAAGTCCCGTGGATGAATATTTAGAATTAATCGATTAAAGTGGTGTTTGTTAAATTAGTGTGATTACAATGTGATAAATGGAAAGGTGTTTGTTCAAAAATGGACAAGCACCTTTCTGCGTTATATAAAATTATAAATCCACATCTACATCAATTGTAGATTTCTTATCACTCTTTGGCATATCAGCAGTATTTTTATCTTTAACATCTTTCTCGACAACAGCTGGGGGCTCATGTACCTTTTCATTGAATAGTGAGCCGAACACGAAGCTTGGGCTTTCGGCGTAGCTTATCTGTTGCTTAAGCTGCACTAAGGCTTTGTATTCTCCGGCAAGCTCAGCACGTTCCATCTCCAAGGCTTCATAGGAGTGTCTGAATTCTGAAGTAGCAGTAAGAACTGGTTCTATATTAGTAGGATCAATTCCAAGACTTTGTAGGTCGTTTATCTGATTGCGAAGCTGTAAGAGCAGGAGTTGCTTTTTCTCTGTAATGCCATCCAACTGAATGGATTGAATAAACTCCTCTGTACGGTCAACAGTTTTAGGAATAGTACAGTCCGGAACCATGCCCTGACTGATAACATATCCATACATCTTGTCATAATCAGCTTTACTCATGGCTGATAGCGGAATAGAGGATGTAATACCCTTGGCATCCATAAAGCTTTGCAACTTATCTATAGCCATTGCATCCACACCGGGAGAAGCTTTTAGTATCCCGGGCATTGTTCGTGATAATCCATCCATATAGTCAAGTATTTTGGTATATTCTGATGGGAGAATGTATCGGATATCACGATTGGTAGTAAGTCCATGTTCTGACAGCCGTTTAGAAAGATATTGTTGTTGCTCTGTAGATATAGGTTGCTCGGCAAATGGATTATTGCCATAGCAGTTTCGGATATTGATAACATCAAACTGTGTAAGGGCAGATACATCCATAGTAATACCATGAGCCGATAAAAGAGCAGAGACTTCCGCTATCTGATATTTCTGTATAGGCTTATCGAAGGTCTGCTTTAAATACTCATTACGCTTGTGGTAAACACGCTCCATAGTCACATCAACACTTTTCTTAAGACAAGTTGGCGGTTCGGCTTTTGCGCCTTTGAAGAATGCAAAAATATCCTCGGCATCCATAGCGGAAACACCGGAGAAGCCATCGCCGGATAAAGTGTATTCTGGATGCTTTTCAAGAGCAAGATATAAATCCCTCTTTTGAGCACCGGACATAGGGCACAAGGTGGCTTTCTGTTTTTGGATATCGGTAGGAGTGTATGAGGACAGCATTAAATCCGGCATAGCACCTCCCGGCCAGTACCGAATAGAATCTACCATATGTTTTGTGGACTGATAGGCAGAGAGCATAGGGGAGATAGTATCATAAAATGCTTTCAGACCTTCCATTTTTCTAATCTGCGATTTCACATGATTAAGCTTTGCACCAACATCATCCATACACTTTTCTAAATCCTCTTTATCTTCAAAGCCTATCTTGCATACCGTATCAAGAGCCTGTTCCATCATCTGAAGCTTTCGGGAAGTGGAATGAGTGGAAGAGTGGCTTTTTGCCTGATAGCGGTTTCCTATGTGCTGTATGAGAGTAATCGCCTTACGGATTAACAGCTCCAAGTCACTTCGCCTACGTCCGTTCCAGTCATACCGTGCAATGGAAATGGTCTTATGTTGCTTTTTATTCTTTTCAGGCTCTCTGCCTACCTCAATTTTCTGTTCCTGCACATTCTCCGGAAACATGGCACCAAGCTCATAGGCGGCACCAAGGGTTTTATCCCTAATCTTCCTTGTATGAGCCTTATTCCACCAAGTAATTGAGTTGGCCTCATGTCTGGCAATTTGATAGCCGTAATCCTGCATAATAGTAATGAAATCCTCTCTGTTATCAGATACACTTCGAATAGCAGCCATCTCTTCACGCATTTCATCTTTCCATGACACATTCTGCCTCTTGGCCGACCATTCACGATATGTATTTTTGCCTAAAGACTGATACAACTGACTTCGAGGGTCGGCAAATCTTAGTTCAATGCCATATTCGTGCTGTATCTCATCTGAAAGCTCCCGAATCTCCATTCGCTTATCAGCCGTGAGGCAGAATTTAGACACTCCATCCGGCATATAGGCATTGATAATGATGTGATTATGCAAATGCTCCTTGTTCATATGGGTATCCACCACAGCCTGAACACCTAATCGTTCACAAAGGTCAATGCCTATCTGATGAATGGTGCGAGGGTCAAGGTCTTTCTCCGCAAAGGACTGAATTAGATGAATGGCAGTCACCGGTTGCTTGTGAACCATACGGATTTCATTGGTACGCTTGTCTAAAAAGTCAAAGCTGGCATAACGCTCCCCATCATTAAAGGATAGATATCTTTCTCTGACAATACCAAAATCAAGCACAGCAGTTTCCGGTTGACAAAGCACACCTGTTACAAGAAGCTCCTTGTGTCCATCATCCAGATTAGCAAGAGTCTTTAATGGATTAGATGCATAATCAAACACATCCTCCAGACCATTGTTGCTTACAGAGGTTTTATCCTGATTAGAGCCATAGTCCAATATGTTTTGCAGGTTAGTACCGTGAATTAAAATGGTTTTACATATGGCTGTCACGGATATCACCGTCCTTTCCGGTAAGCTGCTTCTCCAATGCCTTTTTAATTTCCTTACGCAGAATCCGCACACCGGAAGAACGAATAGAAGCCCTGTTAGCTTTGGTAAAGTTAGCAACATCCCTAAGAGCCTTCTTCATATCATCTGCAATCTGTATCAGTCTGTTATAATCAGCTTCATATAACTGTCTACGGATAGCCAGGGCTGCAATAAAATTGTGGAACTGTTCAATATATCCTGATACCTTCATGGTAAGAGCAGAAATATCATCCGTGTAAACCGAGATTTCAACAGGCTCCAATCTGGAGAGATACAAATTGCGCATATACCGTGATAAAGGTATCCCCTTTGCACCTTTAAGAAGAGCCTGATACTCTTTATCAGAAAAGTATACCTTAACACAGCGGTCATATTTGAGGTTCTCATCATTACTATTGCCAGTACCACATTCGAAATCATCTACAGATAAAAAGGAACCGGACAGTAATGGAAGCACCTGCTCATAACAAAGTTTTGATACAGATACCTTCTTTGCAGTAGCAATATCCTCTAAACGCTTCTTTTCCTGCTCCGATAAATAAAGCTTAATATACATAAAAATCACATCCTTTCCGAATACACTCACGCAGTTTGTTCCGCTTTAGCGAAAGGGTTTGGGCGAAGCCCGACAACGAACAAGGGACCGCTTGCGGGACTTTGTTCTCTGCTTGCTACAAAGAAATAGAGAGCGTGGGTTGTTGGTTACACTAGAGAAATTGCACTGATAGAGGGGCCGAGAAAAAGGAAATGAAAGAACAGCACAGTATAGTAAGTTGCAGAATGAAATCTGCCTAACCAAAAGAAGAGGAAATACATGAGAAAACATTATTTTATGGAATATGACATAAAAGCATAGTTAGAAATGAATGCTGACAGCAGTAAAAGAAATAGTGGCAGATATAAGCTTTCATAAGCCATAAGTGACACTAAACTTATAGATTTTTGTATAGGAAATCTTGTATAACTGATAGAAAAATACACTTAAAGAAGAATTGTGCCACTAAAACTATCAGAAAAATAAAAACTGTCACTTGGACAAAAAGTGGAGGTTAGCAAATACTGTTCTAAGATTCTGAGCCAGAGGAACGCAGCCACCCCAAAGGGGCTTGCCCTTGAGAACAGGACGGAGGGATGATACAATGTGAATTCCGGCGGTAAGAATGAGAAAAACTGTTCTTGAGTTCGTCGCCGTCGGTAAGTCATCTAAAGCATCCCTCTGTTCTGTTGTCAAGGGTGGCGGAAACAGCCATAGATTTGGCTTCTACAAAATAACCTACTAGCGAGAAAAAAGAAAATCGTTAGCCGAGAAAGTAGAACTGCCAAGGCAGATATGCCGACTTAAGGAGGCATTTCTGCCCTATACCTACAGTGGCCAGAAAACGATATCTGGCTGTATGGTGTGCCAGAGCAAAGCGGAGGTACACGTTACAGCCAGCCAAGAAAGTGGAGTAGGCAAAGCAGGTAAACCGACCAGAGGGAGGTATTCCTGCCTACGATACCTACAACAGCCAGTAAATGATATTCGGATGGTATGGTGTGACGAAACGAAGTGTAGGAACACGATACCATCCGCCAAGAACCTAAAACTACGCTTGCGGAAACAAAGTGGAGGTTTTCAGGCATGGCTGACCGAAGGGAAGCGATGCCTACCCAGCGACCCGGAGCGAAGCGGAGGGCAGAGTAAGTAAAAGGGAAATTCTATTGCAAAGTGTAAACGGAGCAATGGGATTTTACTTTTGCTTTCTCTGAGCGAGGCGCATGTATGTAAGGAAGTATCAAATGGCAAGGGCTGAATGATGTCTTAATTAAGTCATCGGTCAGCCCTTGCTATTTGATATTTCCGAGGCTTTAGGTAAAGTAACGGATAGATGAAAAAATAGAGCTTGCACATATGTAAGGTGTCTGCCGAGGGCAGTCACCGCAGGAAGCCAGTACACAGGAAATCGATTACAGGCAGTAAGAGGTATGTATCTATACTTCTTACTGCCTGTAATG